>JANXTN010000171.1 GCA_025352435.1 Ferruginibacter sp.
GAGCTGCTGCGGGTGCAGGAGTTGAAGGCGTTGGGAAAGTAGGTGCTGGTGCTGCTTGTGGCGCCGGCGCATTGTATTGTGGTGCTGCGCCTTGTGTATATATTTTTTGAGAAGGGTCTTTTTTCTGTTTGATGGTGATCTTCGTTCCATCTTCTTCAATCGTAATTTCTCCGATGGATGTTTTGTTTATGAGCTTTACCAACTCCTGTATTTGCTTAATGTCCATAGTAGGTTGTTAAATGGTTATTGCAATATTGTAATGGGCGGCTAAGATAGGAAAATGATTAATGAATTAGCAAAGTAATGTTTTAAAAATCGACAAAAAAGGGTGCTTTTTGGGCAGAAATTCATCATAAATGCCATCAAAATGCTCAGAAATGTTACTTTTTAGCAAAACGCCGTTGTTCTTACAACAATTAAAAATGGATAACCATTTTCATAATTATCCATTTCTGCTGATCGTATTTAAAAATATTATCCTTTCACTCTCTCTACGTATTCACCTGTTTTTGCAAGAATTCTAATTAACTCTCCTTCGTTTACAAAAAGCGGAACGTTAACCGTTGCACCTGTTTCAACTGTACAAGGTTTTAAGGTTTTTGTTGCAGTATCACCTCTCATACCCGGCTCACTGTAAGTAACCAATAGAACAATTTTGTCAGGCAATTCCACAGCCATCGGTACATCAGTTTCGCCATTAATAGAAACTGTTACTTCCTGGCCATCTTTCAAAAATTTTGGTGCATCTATCATTGTTTCTGCAACAGTAATTTGCTCAAAAGTTTCTACATCCATAAAGCTATACCCGGTATCGTCTTTATACAAATATTGATATGGTTTTTTCTCAACTCTTACAGGATAAATAGTTTCCCCTGAGTTCCATGTTTGTTCAATGGTACGTGAGTTATCTACTCCTTTAAGTTTCGCCCAAACTTTTGCTGCAGAACGGGCAGTTTTATTTTGCCCAAAATCTATTACTGTATATAAACTCCCGTCTACCTTAATGATAAGACCTGAGCGTATATCTGTTGTAGTTGCCATGGTAACTGTATTTTTTGTTGGCTGTAAAAGTAGCTGAAAATTTTTCAATTCGAGCCTAGTAACCATTCGCACAAATGAAAAGCTAGCCTTTTTACTATCAATTTTTGAATCCCTGCAATATATTTGTCTTACAAAATGATATAATGGATCAACTTACATTGGGTACAGGTACAAGGTTACAACACATACAATATGGACCGGGTGTAATTGTACAGGTAAAATATGCCACTTATATTATATCGTTTATTGACAGCGGCATCAAAGAAATAGACAAGGCTGATAACAAGCTTGAAGAGATAATACCTGAAAATATTTCCGAAGAAATAGAAACAACATCTGAGGTAGAAAAATCGTTGCTCAAGATTTTAAAGATGTGGGGCGGGGTGGGAGAAACAGTTCCGCTTGGCGACAAATGGCTTGGCGGAAAGATGTTGTTGCAAACCGCAGACAAAACTCAAAAGCCAAAAGAAATTCCAATTGAAGATTTCTTCCATAAAATAGTAATGGTGCGAGACAGGCTGCGAGTATTGGAACAAAACATAAACAGCCACAAAAAACTTACTGACGAAGATAAAGTGAACATACAGCAATACATTACCCGTTGCTACGGTTCACTCACTACTTTCAATGTGCTGTTTAAAAACAAAGAGCAATTTTTTGTGGGTGATAAAGCAGGTAAGGATGAATAAAATAGCCTTTGGTATTTCTAACGAAGGCTTTACCAAACATTTTTTATCTAAACATTATTTGCTCATGAACTGTTGTACTGCCATAAACAACTTCTAAAATATAATGAGCGTTTGCGGTAAAAGTCGGTACTTTAAAACTTAGTAAGCTTCCCGTCTGAGTAAATCTTTTGGAATATAATTTTTGACCTGTCATCGTTAAGATGTTAACATCTACTGCCGAATTTGGGGCTTCATACAATTTAATGTTTATCTGATTGTTTGTAACAGGATTTGGATAAACGCTTATTAATTGTTGTTGATTATTTCTAAGTAAAACTATATTGGAATATTTTATTGCTCCCTGCGCATTTCTGCCTGCAACTCGGTAATACATTTTAGAAACATTTTTTGTCTCAGTATATAGGTAGCTTTCCAGAGCATTTAAGCTTGTGTTCGTAATTCTTTTCACCTCATTAAAAACTATTCCATCTGTAGAAAATTCAATTGCAAAGGATGCGAATTTATAATTTTCTGCAACCTTGTAATTTAATCTTGCTTCTCCATTAATGTATTGTCCGCTCAATTCTATTCCTACAACAGCAGTTAAATTAGTAGATTTAAAAATAGGTAAACGGGCATAGCTACTGCCTAAAACATTATCTGTGTCTGTAGCTGAAAGACAGAGCCAATCCTGCATCACGCTTGCATATAATTGTCTAAAATCGTATTGCATGGGCAGCAAAGTATTGTTATCAATGGTGGTAGGTAATATAGGCGAAGTACCTATCATTCCCGGAACCGGATTTGCCGTACCCGCCACTGCTGCGGGATTTGTATTTAGCGCAGCACCAAAAAACATAACCGGTGCAGCAGTACCATGATCGGTTCCTACACTCGCATTGCTTTTCACTCTCCTGCCAAATTCACTATGGGTCATTCCTGTAACTTTATCATCCTTACCCATCAATCCTAAATCCGTTTGAAAGGCGCCAATTGCTTTTGATAATACGCCTAAAATATTTGCATGTAGCCCTGTGCTTTTATCATTTACATCAACCTGGCCTTCATGGGTGTCGTGTGAGTTTGGATGGTTGACAATATAGACAGGCGTTTTTAGCCCACCGTTAATAAGCTTTGCTACAATCTTAAGTTGATCTGCCAGACTGTTATTTGTAGGATAGGTTGCCGCCTGAGATTGAGCCACATTGTAGGCGTTTTGAATAACTACTCTGTAAGCATTGCTTTGGTCTTTCATTAATCTTAAAAAAGAAAGTTCTCTGCCGTAATCATTGTTTGGTGCAGCATCAGTAATACCATTTATAACATTTAATAATGCCGTAGGATTTGGCACATTGTAACCCATATTTATTGATGGTCCTTGTAAAGAGAAGGGTAAGGTGGAGCCAATTTGGATTGCTAATGGATCAGGCATGTCTGAATTGGGGAAACCGGATGGAAATCCTGCATACTGCGTATCTAGTTCTCTGCCGAGCCAGCCACTGTTGAGTGTGGTATTACTGCCCGATGCAGAGAACCAAATATCTGTCGCTCTAAAATGACTGAAGCTTGGATTGGCATATGATACGCCTTGAACGATCATCAACTTACCTTCATTGTACAAATTTTTCATTTCCGGCATTGCAGGGTGCAAGCCAGTTGTGGCATTATTATTTAAGTTTGCAATGGCATTTTGCGGCATCAATAAATTTGTCCTTGCAGTTTGTAATTGATCATATTTGTCTAGGGGAAAAACCATATTTAATCCATCATTGCCACCGTTCATTTGTACAATTACCAATATTTTTCCACAACCGTAAGTTGCCTGAGCAAGCGCATCCAGCATGCTGCTGCCGGTTTTGGGCGCACCGGAAACAGGAATACCATTTATAATAAGTGGCGCTGCCAGCAAGGAACTTGTTTTTAAAAAAGATCTGCGTTTCATCAGTATAATATTTTCCGGTTTTAAAATGAGATGAGGATTTTGATTTTGTTGTTACATAAGTTGGTATTCCGCCAGCTG
>JANXTN010000176.1 GCA_025352435.1 Ferruginibacter sp.
CAAAAGAACCAACAGGTGGTGGTTGCAATTACCCAATGGTAAATTTATTGCCTGCAGTTACAAAGATTATTTAACCGCCGGTAAAAATGAATTTCCTGAAAGATGGCTGAGGGTGCAGGAGAGGAACTAGGAGAAAGATGTGATATGTTAGATATGAGACACAAGATCTGAGATACCAGACAAAAGATTAAAGACAAAAGACAGTTACCATTGACAATTCACCGTTCACAATTCACAACTCACCATCTATAAATGATATCTGTGAAAAATAATTGCTACCTATTCATCATTTGTTTATTATTATTTTGTTCCTGCAGAACGATGGGGCAGGTTACGCAACAGCAAACAAACAGTTTTTTTAATGACAGTGCTGTTGCAACCGGGCACGTAGGCATAAGCATTTATGAACCTGCAACAGGTAAATATTTGTACAACTACAATGCAGAGAAAAACTTTATACCCAGCAGCAACTTAAAATTATTTTCTCTTTATGCCGGTCTTAAATATTTAAGCGATAGCCTTGTGGGCTTCAAGTATTTTGAAAATGATACGGCAATATTTATTATTCCAGCCGGAGATCCCACACTGTTGCACATTGATTTTAAAAGCCAGCCTGGTATCAATTTTTTAAAAAACCTAAACAAAAATATTTATCTGATAGATACTTTTAAAATCAAGGCATATGGTAGTGGCTGGTCGTGGAGCGATTATGCTGATTATTACATGGCAGAAAGATCTGCATTGCCGGTGTATGGAAATACAGTCGCTTTTATGTTGAACAAAAACAGGTTTGAAACTGTGCCTCCGCCATTTTCATCCTTTACACTCTTACAAAACTTTGCAGACAGTAACAAAGAAACCACCGTGCTGCGAGATTTTTACAGCAATACATTTACAACGGTACAAAACAACCAAAGCAACGAAACAGTTTTTACACCATTTATAACCTCTGTAGCCTTGGCTGCGAAACTGCTGGCAGATACTATTCATAAAAAAGTTACTGTGATAAATAGTGATGCATTACCATTCAATAGCAACAATATAAAAGCAATACATTCACGCCCGGTCGATTCTCTTTTTAAACCGATGATGTTTAACAGCGATAACTTTTTTGCGGAGCAAACATTACTAATGGCGAGCAATGAAAAACTCGGTTACATGAGCGATGGCGAAATGATTGATTATCTTTTAAAGAATGATCTAAAGAATTTACCTACAAAACCAAGGTGGGCAGATGGCTGTGGGCTTAGCAGATATAATTTATTCAGCCCGAAAGACCTGATTTTTATTTTAGATAAGCTTCAAAAAGATTTTGGCCTTGAGAGAATAAAAAGAATTTTACCCACCGGCGGACAGGGAACTTTGAGAGGTTACTATGAAAATGCTGGAGGAAATATTTATGCCAAGACGGGCAGCATCAGCAACAATGTATCACTGAGTGGTTATCTATATACAAAGCAAAATAAATTGTTGCTGTTCTCAGTAATGATCAATAATTACAGTGGTAGCGGCCGGGCCGGCAGAAAGGCAATTGAAAAATTTATACAGGAAGTAAGAATCAACAATTAGCTTCTGAATCTATACAGATAATTTTACGCTCGCAACTCTGTAATCATTCTATGCTACCATCCACATATATTGTATAAATAATTTCATAGAGGCAACGTTATAAATAAACAGGGTATCTATTCTTTTTTACCCTATACCAAACAAAAAAATTATTTATGAAAAAGTTACTGACAACCCTGGTACTTTTCTCCGCACTATTCTTTTTTAAAGGCTACGCACAAACGAGCACTACCGGTTGTAACCCGGATTTTACCTTTCAGTTTTTAACGAACACCAATGTAAAACTTAATCCCACGCTTACAACGGATTCTCCTTATGTGCAGCACTACTGGAGCTTTGGAGATGGTTCACCGGCAAGCAACCGTATTTCACCATCACATACTTATACACCGGGTGTATATGCTGTTAAGCATTATGTAGTAAGGCACAATCCCAATGGCGTAATTGTCTGCACAGATTCTCTGGGTAAACAACTAACTATTGCGCAGGCAAATTGTTACCTTATTGCGGCATTTACAAGCACTACCCCTACACCTTTATTAGTGAAA
>JANXTN010000268.1 GCA_025352435.1 Ferruginibacter sp.
CCATTGGAAACGCCTGCCATGGAGAACCTGGAAACACTGATGGGTAAATATGGTGAAGAAGGTGATAAGTTGATTTTTAAAATCTTGAATAATGGATTGAATGATCCAAAAAATACTGAGAAGGCAAATGACGGGTTTGCAAAATTAATGGAGGGAAAAAACACAGCTTCGCTAACAGAACGGGCATTGAAATATGACCTTACAATTCCGTTTGCAAGATTTGTGGCTATGAATGCGAACACGCTTACCATGCCTTACAAACGCTATCAAATGCAACAGGTTTGGCGTGCAGACAGGCCGCAGAAGGGGCGCTACAGAGAGTTTACACAATGTGATGCCGATGTAGTGGGAAGCACGAGTCTTATTAATGAAGTGGAGCTTTGTGGAATCTATCACCGCAGTTTTGTGCAGCTTGGTCTGCACAATTATGAATTGAAAATAAACAGCAGAAAGATATTGGCTGCATTAGCAGAAATTACCGGAGGCGAAGAAAAAATGATGGACATAACCATCGCCATTGATAAGCTCGATAAAATAGGAATTGAAAAAGTAAAAGAAGAATTAGCAGGCAGGGGTTTAGAAGAAAAGCAAATTGAAACCATAGAGAAATACCTTGCGATTAATGGGAGCAATGAAAACAAAATCATGGCCATTGAAAAACTTTTTGCAGATAGTGAAACAGGAAAAAACGGTATTGAAGAATTGAAATTCATTCTTGTAAATGTGGTAGATATAAATCTATCAGTCGACCTTACACTTGCAAGAGGATTAAACTATTACACAGGAATTATTTTTGAGGCAAAAGCGCCTGAAAAAATAAAAATGGGAAGCATTGGAGGAGGTGGCAGATATGATAATCTTACAGGTTTATTTGGTGTGCCAAATATTGCAGGTGTAGGTGTTAGCTTCGGTATTGACAGGATCTATGATGTAATGGAAGAACTAAATTTATTTCCCGAGCATATCGCCAATACTACTAAAGCAATTTTTTTTAACTTAGGTGACAATGAAGTGGGCATTGCACTACAGCTGATGAATATTTTAAGAGATAATAAAATTGCGTGTGAATTATATCCTGAAAAAGTGAAGATGGATAAGCAGTTTAAATATGCAGACAAGAAAAATATTCCGTACGCAATAATAATTGGTAGCAAGGAAATAGAAAATAAAACTTGCATGGTAAAAGATTTAAAAAAAGGAGAACAAACGGAAGTTGCCTTTGATGCATTAACAGACTATTTAACACAGAAATAAAATACTAAGAGGTTACCTAAAAATATTTACAGCATTAATTAAAAAACAAACACCATGACTAAACGAATTCTTTCTTTGAACATTATAGCAATTTTTGCTGTAATGTTATTTGCATCCTGCTCCAAAAAAACGAACAAACAGGGCCGTTACATTCCATCCGATGCAGGGGTTGTAATGCTTGTAAACGGTGAATCGCTCAATGCGAAATTACCTTGGGCGGAGATTAAAGACAATGAAGCTTTTAAGAAAATGATTGCTGATACAAGTGTATCTACTTTTACAAAATCATTCTTGGAAAACCCTGAAAACAGCGGCGTAAACATTAAAGCAGATTTAATTCTCTTTGTTGTGAAAGATACTACTGGCGGCTACACGGCAGTAGAAGGCAGTATAAACGATGAAGCTAAGTTTAAAACAATGCTTGCAACTGCATTAAAAAATGGCAAAGAAACTGCAAAGGATGGCTTTACATATTTTACTGATGAAAAAACAAGTGTTGCTTACAACAAAGAAAAATTTGTAGTAGCAATAAATACGCCTCAGGTTTCTAACATAGATAAATCAATCAGTAATCCAATGAGCATGGATACTACGGCTGTGACTCCACCGATTTTAGAAGTAGCAAGAGATATGAATGCCGTTACTGCTTCCATATTAAATTTAAAAGAAGATGCCAGCCTTGCAAAAAATGAGCAGTTTTCAGGATTGATGGGAGAAAAAGGTGATGCGCATTTTTGGTTGAATGCAAAGAGCTTTTCTCCTACACAAGCTTTATCGGGCGTGGGTGCTATGGCAAATCTTAGCAAATTATATGATGGCGCAATTACCACAGCGACAGTAAATTTTGAGAATGGTAAAATAAATCTAGAAGTAAAGTCATACGGCGGAAAAGAAATGACAGATTTGTATAAAAAATACAGTGGCAGCGACTTTGATAAGACCATGGTAAAAAACATTCCATCGAAAAACCTAGCTGCTTTGTTTGCATTTAATTTTAAGCCTGAAGGAATAAAGGAATTATTGAAGCTTCTAAACATGGATGGTTTGGTGAACCTTGGTGCTGCACAGGCAGGATTTAATTTAGATGATTTTGTAAAGGCAAATAAAGGAGATATTTTACTTGCAGTAACAGATATTAAACAGGATACTGCTGCAGGGCAAAGCGCTGATTTTATTTTTGCAGCGTCTATAAACGATAAGACATCCTTTAATAAAATAATAGATGCAGGGAAAAAGTTTGGTGGTCCAATGCTTGGTGCAAGTAATAAATATGCATACAACGTAAATGACAAATACTTTGTTTTTACCAACAATAAAACTGTAACTGATACTTACATTGCAGGTACAGCAAATACCTCTTTTGACTTTATGGATAAGATTAGTGGTGGTCCATTTGGTGGATTTGTAAACTTTCAATACATATTCAGTAATGTGAAACCAAAGGTTACAGCAGATAGTTTAGATGTAGAAATGTACAATGCGTCTGTAAAAATGTGGGACAATTTATTAATTAGCGGTGGTAATTTTAAAGACGGTGGCATTGCTCAACATTGGGAGTTAAACCTGATGGATAAAAACACCAACAGCTTAAAACAATTGAACAGTTATTTGGGAACTATATCTGTTATTCAGGAAAAGAAAAAGGCCAAAAATAATACAGCCTGGATGAACGAAGATGTTATCGCTCCATCTATGGATTCCACTATGATTGTTTCGCAATCTAAAAAAGTGCCCGCAGAAAAATAATAAAATATTCTTACACAAAAGCCGTCATACCACGACGGCTTTTTTATTGCTGTATGTATGGAGATTTCATTGAACAATATTATTGCCGATTTTCTGGAAAAAGAAAAAACCAATAATTCTGAGGTTTGGCAACAAAAAATATTATTTAAGGAAGGAAGTAAAACAGAAATCAGTGCTCCCAGTGGAAGTGGTAAAACTTCGCTCATTCATTTTTTATATGGCTTAAGAAAAGATTATAACGGAACAATTTTATTCGATAAAAAAAATATTAAA
This sequence comes from Ferruginibacter sp., assembly GCA_025352435.1. Lineage (GTDB taxonomy): Bacteria > Bacteroidota > Bacteroidia > Chitinophagales > Chitinophagaceae > Ferruginibacter. The sequence continues at coordinate 3,274 of JANXTN010000268.1, forward strand.
ATTATTGATTCGGCTCAGTTGGCTGATATACGTGCAATGCAGCTCAGCATTGTTTTTCAGGATCTCCGGTTGTTTAAAGATTTTAGTGTTTTACAAAACTTAGAAATCAAAAGAACACTTTCGCCTTATCATAAACAATCATTGATAAATGAAATGGCAGAAAGGCTTGGCATTGTAAAAAAGCTTTCTCAAAATGCGGGTACATGCAGTTATGGCGAACAACAAAGAATAGCGATCATTCGTGCCTTGCAGCAGCCTTTTAGTTTTATTATTCTAGATGAGCCCTTCAGTCACCTTGATGAAGCAAATAGTGAAAAATCCATGGCGCTTATTGAAGAGGAAGCAGCTAAAAGAGGTGCAGGAATAATACTTGCAGACTTACAACACAATACTTTTTTTAAAGCTGACAGCATTTTACACTTATAATTTATGGCAGCAGAAAATAATAATAAAAGCAAGATCTCTTTTAAAACCATAGCGGCATTTTTACAGACAGGTAATAAAAGTTCAAGGCTATTTAGTTATGCGGGTCTCGCTGTGGGTGTTATGCTGCTCTTGTGTTGTGTGCAATTGTACATCAACATTAATTTGTTACTAAAAGAAAAAAATCCACGCAAAAATGGTTACGATTTTATCTCAGTAACAAAGACGATCACCAACGAAAACATGGGAAAGGACAATCGTTTCTCAAATACTGAAATAGCAGATTTTAAAAAGCAACCGTTCATTGCAGATGCTGCGCCCTTGCTCAGTAACCAGTTCAGAGTAAAAATGAGCGCAGGAGATATTATTCCTTTTAGTACAGATTTATTTTTAGAGTCAATCCAAAATAATTTTATTGATACACTGCCATCATCTTTTACATGGCAGCCAGGACAAACAACAGTGCCCATTATTTTCTCTGCAGATTTTTTAGAAATGTATAATGTCTTTGCTCCAGCGCAAGGTTTGCCGCAATTATCTGAAGGAAGTATTGGTGCGGTGAATATTATTTTAGAATGTTCTGCACCCGATGGTACTGTAATGAAATTTACCGGAAACATTGTTGCAGTTAGTGATCGATTAAACACAGTTCTTGTACCCGAAAGTTTTTTAAACTGGGGAAATAAAATCTTCAGTACACTACCCGAGCAACCTGCAGCGAGGATTTACATTAAAACAACTGATGCAAATAGCGTAGCGCTACAAAATTATTTTCAGCAGAATAATTATCATGTAAACAAAGACAAAACAAAATTCGGCAGAATAAAAAGTACGCTTCAGGCTATTGTTGCTGGCTTAGGTGGACTTGCATTATTGGTTGTGTTATTATCTGTTTTGCTGTTTTCTTTTTACTTACAACTAATGATTAGCAGAAGTAAAGAAAACCTGCAACTATTACTCACACTCGGTTATTCGCCATTGTGGTTGAGCAAAACAGTCGCAAAAAAATGGTTCCCGGTTTATGCGATAATTATTTTTATTGCTTTGGCAGCCACACAACTCTTCCAGTATTTCTTTCAAAGTAATTTTATTGCGGGGCAAGATGCACTCTCGCCTTTTATAGATTATAAAGTTGTCGTGTTAGGCTTACTTTTATTTGTGCTGTGTATTGTTTCCACCTACCGGTTGATAAAAACGCAGTTATATAGGTTGTAATTATTCCTTCCACCAAATGATAGTTTCAAGTGCATGCTTTTTAAATTTTTCATCTGCTATCGAAAAATCTACTATATCTATTTTAAAAGGAACGAAGGACTCATAGTTAAGCCAGTCCTGTATATCGTAAATAGGAAGCATTTTATCCTTTTGAGGAATGATTCCTATATCCAAATCTGACCACTTATGATTTGTACCTCTTGCCCTGCTACCATACATAAATACTTTACAATCGAAATCTTTCAAATTGTCTAGTACATAATCCTTTGCAAATTGTACGTAGTCGTTTTTAAATGATTCGTAATTTAAGGGTAAGATAAGTGGTTTCAATTGCAGCGGCATACGTCTTTAATTTTGGATAAATCTCTAAAAATACTTCTTCTTTATACATATGTCTCAATGCGTTTCTACTATCTAAT
>JANXTN010000290.1 GCA_025352435.1 Ferruginibacter sp.
GTTATGTATCTTTCTGCATTTGCAAGCGTTTGCTTCCGTATCCACGTGTCGGGAACTTTTTCTTTGTGCAAATGAGTAACTTCCAGATAATATCCGAAAACATTATTGAAGCTTATTTTTAAAGAAGAAATACCGGTGGCTGCCGCTTCTTTTTTTTGCAGCTCCAACAAATAATTTTTCCCGCCGGTGGCGATATTTCGCAGTTCATCCAGCTCTTCATGTATACCTGCGGCAATAAGGCCGCCTTTATTTGCAGTTGCAGGCGGGTTCTCATTTATTTCTTTTAATATTTTTTGCAGAATGTAAGGACAACTGTTCAGCGAATCGCCCAGTCTTTTTAAATATTCATTTGACGATAAATCGCAGATTTTTTTTATTCCTTCAGTCTGTATTAAACCCCTCGCTACCTGCACCACCTCCCTCGGGTTAATTTTCTTAAGCGGAACTTTCGCTGCAAGCCTTTCCACATCTCCGGCTTGTTTGATATGCTTTGTTATTTGCAGCCGAACATCCGTTTCTTTAATTAAATATTCTACCGCATTCAGCCTTTCATTTATGCCCGCAAAATTATTTAAAGGCATCAGCATCCATCGTTTCATCAATCTTGCGCCCATTGGCGAAACGGTATTATTCAGTGTTTTGAAGAGACTGTTACTGTCGTTATTGGAGATCAGTTCAAGATTTCTGATAGTAAAACGATCCATCCACAGATGATCTTCTTTATTTATTGTTTGTAAAGAAGTGATGTGTTGCAGGTGCGGATGCTCGGTGTCTTTAAGGTAATGAAGAATAGCTCCGGCTGCTATAATTCCTGCTGACATGCCATCTGCGCCAAAACCTTTGAGGCTGTGCGTTCCAAAGTGTTTGAGTAGGATTTCATTGGCATAAACATCTGCAAATATCCACTCATCCAATGTGTATGTAAAGAAAGTATTACCGTAATATTCTTTAAATAATTTTTGTTTATTGCGTTGAAAAATAACTTCTGCCGGTTGCAGCGTCTGCAATAATTTATCTGTGTATTCCCGATCACCTTCTGCGATAAAAAATTCTCCTGTAGAAATATCTAGGAAAGAAATCCCTGTTTTCTCTTCCGTAATATGTAATGCCCCAAGAAAATTATTATTGTTATGCTCTAGTAATTTATCGCTTGTAGCAACGCCGGGTGTTACCAGTTCTGTAACGCCTCTTTTTACAATTCCTTTTGCAGTTTTGGGATCTTCCAACTGATCGCAAATGGCAACTCTGTAGCCTGCTTTTACCAGTTTGTGCAAATAAGTATCCAATGCATGGTGTGGGAAACCGGCGAGCTCCGCAGATGCTGAATTTGCTCCGTTTCTTTTGGTAAGTGTAATTCCTAAAACTTGTGAAGTTATTATTGCATCCTGACCAAAAGTTTCGTAAAAATCCCCCACCCGAAACAGCAAAATAGCATCAGGATATTTCGCCTTAATAGCATTGTGTTGTATCATTAGTGGTGTTTCTGCAGCAGGTTTGGCCATGGCCAACAAAAATATTGAATTTGAAATGGTTTGTCAATTTGTTTATAAACAGGTTATCATCAAATTACATTAACATTTAATTGCGAAAGCTGGCTTAATCGTTTCTTAGGACAGATAGTCTATGACATATATTTGCATTCTTAAAATAAAAAAATAACATGAAGAAAATATTTACAACACTTATGATTATTGCGGGAGGTTTATTAAGTGTTACAGCGCAGACTCCCAAGGGAATGGGCAAAAGTGATCCGGATGCGAAAAAGATTTTGGATGCAGTAAGTTCAAAATTTAAAACGTTTAAAACAGTACAAGGGAAATTTTCTTTAAAAATCGAAAATGCATCAGGTAAAGTTTTAGGAATTAAAACGGGTAATGTTTCTATGAAGGGAAGCAAGTATCGCATCAGTGTTACGGGACAGGAAATTTTTTCTGATGGCAGTAATATCTGGACATTGGATAAGGCTTCAAAAGAGGTAACCATCAGTAAAATTGATCCATCAGCAAATAGTTTAACTCCGCAAAAATTGTTTACTAATTTTTATGATAAAGATTTTTTATACAAATTAAACGGAACTACTAAATCGGTCAGCGAAATTGAATTGACTCCAATTGATAAAACCAAACCTTTCTTTAAAATTCTGCTGTATGTAGATAAAAATTCTATCAGCACCACTAAACTTTTTGAAAAAACCGGTAATAAATATACGTATAGCACTACCAGCCTGATACCAAATATTGCCGTACCAGATGCTACATTCATTTTTGATTCAAAAAAATATCCAGGAGTGGAAGTTGTAGATTTGAGATAAGGATTAATTAAAACATAAAAAATATTATACAAGACATCTGAATAAGATGTCTTTTTTGTAATGGGAAACACTGATTAATATGAAATTAAAGACTAAGCCTTGTTATAATAATAAATAGATTTAATATCTTTATCAACACACCATTACATCATTATAGCTTGTTATGAAAAAAAATTTACTTGCTCTTATAATTTTATTTATAGGATTAACTACATCTGCTCAAAGATTATTGACCTGGACACCCGAATTTCCTCAAGAAAATAATAATCTTTCTTTTATTATTGATTGTGCAAAAGGCAACCAAGGATTATTAAATTTTGAAGGAGGAAATTCTGCCAATGTGTATGTGCATGTTGGTGTTATTACCAACTTGAGTACTGGACCATCTGACTGGCGCTATGTAAAATTTGTATATGGTTCTACAAATCCTTTAGCGAAAGCTACTCCTTTAGGCAGCAATAAATATCAGTTTACTTTAAAAGATGCTGCAAATAATCTTGTTAGTATCCGTACATTTTTTGGTGTACCCGCTACAGAAACAATAATTAAAGTGAATGTAATTTTCAGAAATGCATCCGGTAATTTAAAAGGAGTAAATTCAGATGTCAGTGATATGTACATTCCTGTGTACACGGCAGGGCAATTTAATGTGCGGCTGAATCTTCCTCCGTTTGAACCACGTTATATTCCTTATGCAGAGCCTATTTCAGTGGCTTTGGGAGGTTCAGTAAATATATCTGGTGTTGCTTCTAACAATGCTGCACTTACAATTAAATTAAATGGAAATACTATAAATTCTGCAACAGCTGCAAACAGTATTTCTGCAAACCCAACCATCTCTACAGCATGTGAGCAAAAAATAATGTTAGAAGGTGATGATGGTACAGGATTAAAAAAAGATTCTTTTTCTTTTTACATAGCACCTACGCAAACGATTGCACCCTTACCAGCCGGAGTTGTGGAGGGTATAAATTATGCTGCTAATAATACTGCTGCTACGCTTGTACTTTATGCGCCTAACAAAACCAGTGTAACGGTTGTAGGTGATTTTACTAACTGGACACAAAGCTGTGCATACCAAATGAACAAAACGCCAGACGGCAATTATTATTGGCTTACAATCACAGGCCTCACTCCCGGCACTGAATATGGCTATCAATACCTTGTAGACAATACCATAAAAATTGCTGATCCCTACACACAAAAAGTGTTGGACCAGGACAATGATCCTTTTATTTCCAGCGCTACATATCCAAACTTAAAACCTTATCCCGTTGGCTTAACAACAGGCCTTGTGGGCGTTTTGCAAACTGCCGAACCGCAGTATACATGGCAATCGAACAGTTTTGTAAAGCCCGACAAAAAAAATCTGGTTACTTATGAACTTTTAATTAGAGATTTTACTGCAGAACATAGTTACCAATCATTGATTGATTCGCTACAATACCTTAAAAATATTGGAATTAACAGTATTGAATTAATGCCAATAAATGAATTTGATGGCAATGAAAGTTGGGGTTACAATCCATCATTTTATTTTGCTCCTGATAAATATTATGGTACAAAAATTAAATTAAAAGAGTTTATAGATAAGTGCCACCAAAATGGCATAGCAGTTATACTAGATGTTGTGTACAATCATTGTTCAGGGAATGCGCCACAGGCAAAATTATATTGGAATGCTGCTACCAACCAACCGGCTGCAGATAACCCATGGTTAAATGTAAGTGCTCCTCATCCATATAGTGTCTTCAATGATTTTAATCATACCACTGCTGCAACAAAATACCTGGTTCAACGTTCAATAAATTTTTGGTTAGATGAATACCGAATTGATGGATTTAGGTTTGATTTGGCAAAGGGTTTTACCCAAACAGTTACCAATACAACTACTGTAGAAAATTATGATGCGTCTAGGGTTGCCAATTTAAAATATTATTATGATAATGTAGTACCGGCTCATCCGAATACCTACATGATTTTAGAATTTTTAGGAACACTTCCAAGCCAGGAAGAGCAGGAATATTCCGCTTATGGATTTATGCCATGGGGAAACATGAACAGCCGCTACAACCAATGCACAATGGGCTATAGCAGCAATTCAGACATTTCAGGAATAGTTTATAATTCATCTCAGCGAAATTTTAATAACCCCGCTTTAATGGGTTATATGGAAAGCCATGACGAAGAGCGTACCATGTATAAGAATCTACAATTTGGAAATAATGCGGGAACATACGATGTTAAAAATTTAAATACTGCTTTGGCAAGAGAAGAAGCTGCAGCAGCAGTATTTTTCTCTGTGCCGGGTCCAAAAATGGTTTGGCAATTTGAAGAAAGAGGTTACGATATTTCCATAAATTTTGGGGGTTCAAATGTTGCAAATAAACCTCCTCATTGGGAGTATATGAACAATACAAACCGCAGGCATTTATACGATACCTACAAAAGCATAATTGATTTAAGACTTAACAATCCTGCAGTTTTTAATAACACTGTTTTTAATTATGATTTTTTTAATGGTGGTGGACTTGTAAAACTGTTTCAGATTGCAGATCCAAATGCTGCAGGAAAAAAAGTAACAGTTGTTGCTAATTTGGATGTAGTCACACAAACAAAATCGGTTACCTTTCAAAGCACGGGCGATTGGACGAATTATGTAAGTAACGGTGTAGGTACAAACTTAAATGGTGCAACAGGGTCAACTTTTAATTTAAGCAGTACAACACAAAACATTGTTTTACAACCGGGCGAGTATCATATTTATGTGAGCCTTCCCACTTGTACAACTGCTGCCCCTACTACAGCCAATTCAACTGTGTCGTATTGCCAGAATGCAACGGCGACAGCACTTACAGTAACGGGTTCTAACCTTTTATGGTATACTGTAGCAACGGGGGGCACAGGTAGCTCAACGGCTCCGATTCCTTCTACAGCTACTATAGGCAGTACAATATATTATGTAAGCCAGATTGCAAATAGTTGTGAAGGACCTAGACTGGCAATTACAGTAAATATTACTGCTTCAACACCAGCGCCAGCGGTTACAACACCGGTTACTTACTGTCAGAATGCAACAGCTTCACCACTTACCGCAACGGGTACAAATTTACTTTGGTACACATCTTTAACAGGTAGCACAGGTAGTTCAACTGCTCCTACACCATCAACAGCCAATGCGGGCACTACAGTTTTTTATGTTAGTCAAACACAAAGTTGCGGTGAAAGCCCAAGGGCTTCTATAACAGTAAATGTAAATGCAATACCTGCTACACCTACAGTTTCTTCGCCAATTAATTATTGCCAAAATGCAACGGCCACACCACTTACAGCAACAGGTAATAATTTATTATGGTATACAGTTGCGACGGGTGGCTCAGGGAGTGCAACTGCACCAACACCTTCTACAACAGCCGTTGGTAATACAACTTTTTATGTTAGTCAAACTAACAATGGATGTGAAAGTCCCAGAGCTGCAATTGTTGTAAATGTTAATGCTATACCTGCTGCGCCAACTGCTGCAAGTCCCGTAACTTATTGCCAAAATACAACAGCAACGCCGCTTACAGCAACAGGTACAAATTTATTATGGTATACAGTTGCAACTGGTGGAACTGGTAATACAACAGCTCCTACACCATTTACAACAACAATTGGAAGTACTAATTTTTATGTAAGTCAAAGTTCAAACGGTTGTGAAAGTCCACGTACTGTAATAACAGTTACAATTACGGCGACAACTGTAGCACCAACCGTAACGTCACAGGTTAACTATTGCCAAAACGCAACAGCTACGGCACTTTCGGCAACGGGTACAAACCTACTTTGGTACACATCTTCAACGGGCGGTACAGGCAGTTTAACTGCGCCAACTCCATCTACATCGACTATAGGAACAACTATTTATTATGTAAGTCAAACACAAAGTTGTGGTGAAAGTCCAAGGGCTACTATTACAGTAAATGTGAATGCAATACCGAGTGCACCAACTGTTACTTCATCATTAAATTATTGTCAAAATGCATTGGCATTTGCAGCACCGCTAACTGCAACCGGAAACAATTTAATGTGGTATAACGTTGCAATTGGTGGTGTAGGAAGTTCTTCTGCCCCAACTCCCTTAATAACAACAGTAGGTAGCACTACTTATTATGTAAGTCAAACAAACAATGGCTGTGAAAGTCCAAGAGCGGCAATTGTTGTAAATGTGAGCGTGACACCAGTGGCCCCTACCGTTACGAGCAATATAAACTATTGCCAAAACGTAGCGGCGACAGCACTTACAGCTACCGGTGCTAATTTATTGTGGTTTACGGCAGCAACAGGTGGTACAGGAAGTACGACTGCTCCAACTCCATCAACAACAAACGCAGGTACTACCATTTTTTATGTAAGTCAAATGCTAGGAAATTGTGAGAGTCCACGCTCTGCAATCACTGTAACTATTACCTCACTTCCTGTAGCACCCGTTGTTGTATCATCTGTTACTTATTGTCAGAATGCAACAGCAATAGCCCTTTCTGCAACGGGAACAAATCTATTGTGGTATACAACCGCAACAGGGGGAACGGGAAGTAACACAGCGCCAATTCCTAATATAACAGTTGTCGGTACATTTAATTTTTATGTTACACAAACAAATAATTGTGGGGAAGGGGCAAGAGCAAACATTCAAGTTGTTGTAACTCCTACACCGGCGGCGCCCACAACATTATCTACCACTGCGATAACCTTGAATAGTGCTACATTAAATTGGAATTTACAAAGCGGATCCTTTTTTATTGTCGAATACAAACTTACTTCTGCAACAACATGGATCGTTGCTGCATCAGGGTTACAGGCGGGCAGTTACAATCTTTCCGGGCTTACGGTTGGTACTAATTACCAATGGAGAATAACTGCTAATTGTGCCGCAACAGGAACGGGAAATGTTTCTGCCGTACAGACCTTTACTACCGATTCAAGAAATAATAATATAACTGTTATAAAAGATGGTATCGGATTAAAGATCTCACCAAATCCTGTGAGTACTTCAGCAATTATAGATTACGTAGTGCCGGGTTCAGGGGAAGTTAGTTTTAATATATTGGACCAAAATGGACGTAGTGTGAAGAAGTTTTCTGATGGTTTAAGAGTAGCAGGCCAATATCAAAAAGATGTTTTAAACGAATTTAAAGGAATGGCTAAAGGAGGTTACTTTATAAAACTTGAACAAAATGGAAAATCGATAGGATTACATTTTGTGAAATATTAAATCTTGAAATAAAAAAATAAAGCCCGCCAATTTTTTAACTGACGGGCTTTTAATATGTGATAGCTTGAATCATTTTCCTCCCCAACGATAACTATTTTGTTGAAGACCTGCGAGATCAATAACTCTATCAACCACTGTCGCTGCTACTTCTTCGATCGTTTTAGGCAAACTGTAAAAGGATGGTGTCGCAGGACAAATAATTCCACCTGCAAGCGTAATGCTTTCCATATTTTTTATATGGATGAGATTGTAAGGTGTATCTCTTGCAACACAAATTAATTTCCTTCGTTCCTTTAAAATGACATCTGCAGCTCTTGTAATCAAATCGCTTGAAATCCCAGTAGCAATTCTCCCTAGAGTTCCCATACTACATGGAATAATAATCATGGTAGAATATTGACCCGATCCTGATGCGAATGGAGCATAAAAATCCTGCTGACTAAAAAAATTTACATCAAAGTTTTTATAGCTTTCGTTGCCTAATTCTGTTTGCCAAACATCTTTAGCGTTTTCTGTCATCACTACTCCTAACTCTTCTATCTGATCTTCTAGTTGAGATAATTTTGTTAATAAAAGATTTGCGTATACTGAACCACTTGCCCCTGTTATTGCCACAACAATTTTTTGTCTTAATTTTTCACCCATAATACAAAGCTAAAGTATTTACACATGAGGAAAATATTGGGTTTTATAGTTTTACTTATTGCGTTAACAGGTATCTTGTCTTTCGAAAAAAATGACAAAGAAAAAATAAACT
>JANXTN010000303.1 GCA_025352435.1 Ferruginibacter sp.
CCACAGATGAAACGGAAGAGGAGTACATAAAAAATGAATTTGGTGTAAATACCAAAATATTTATTGCCGGCAATTTTGCGAAGCGCATAGATGCGCAAGCACCAGTGCAAAAAAATACCAGTGCTTTAATAATGGGCACGATTGCTCTCATCAGCCCCATGAAAAATCATTTGTTGGTTTTGGGGGCCTTAATGGAGTGCAAAGCATTTGTTACCTATAATATTTATGGCCCTGTGAAAGATGAAATGTATTGGCAAAAATGTAGCGAGATAATCGCTAAACTTCCTAACAATATTACTGTACAGTATCATGGAGAAATACCTCCTCAGTCAATAACAGAAGTACTGGCAGCACAACATATCTTTATAATGCCAAGTAAGAGTGAAAACTTTGGGCATGCCATAGCAGAAGCTCTGGCTGCTGCAAGACCTGTTATTATCTCTCACCATACACCCTGGAACAATTTAAAAACAAATAAGGCGGGAATAAATTCTGATCTTACTGTCCAATCTATTTCTAATGCGATTGATTTTTTTGCGCAGCTTGATAACGAAGAATACCGAATTTATGTAAGCGGCGCAAAAGAGTATTCTGTAAACAACAACGATATTTCCAAGACCCGGGAGGAATATCAAAAAATGTTTTTTGAGGAGGAAGCAAATGGAAAGTAGCCAGACAAACTTTATAAAATTTCTGCTCGTTTTTACAGTTGTTTTTTTACTGTGTTATTTCGGATTTCTTTTTGTAACGGGTCTTTGTGTACCTGGTGGCATGTATAGTCCATTTGCAGAAAACTATTTTAATATAGCAGCCTGGGTGCGGAACAGTCTTATGTATGGTACTAAAACCTTTGTTTCGTTTTTTGGAATTGAAACTGTGCGCACAACTGATTACGAATTGCGCCTACCAAATGGTAATGGAATTAAGATCGTTTATTCCTGTCTCGGGTTTGGTGTTATGAGTTTTTGGACTGCTTATATCGTTGCAACTTCGGCATCACTGCAAAAAAAAATCACTTGGTTCTTTGTTGGGTTATTTCTTATTTGGTTAATAAATGTTACGAGAATCAGTATGGTGTTGCTTGCGGGAAAAAAAGGCTGGAAATTTCCTTTTGGCTGGGATCATCACAGTTGGTTTAATATTATTGCTTATCTGTGTATTTTTGTAATGATGTATTTTTTTGAGAAGGATATTAAAACAGGTTTACATGCAGGTTGATCTTTCTACTTACAATAACGGCTCATACAAACCTGGTAATATAGTAAAACGTGTTTTGTGGTATTGTATCAACATCGCTTTTTTTAAAACAGGGGCATTTCCGTTTTCATCAATAAAAGTTTTTTTATTAAAACTGTTTGGCGCTTCTGTTGGAAAAGGGGTGATAATAAAACCGTTTGTAAATATTAAATATCCCTGGTTTCTTACCATTGGAGATTTTGTTTGGATTGGTGAAGAAGTGTGGATTGATAATTTAGGAAAGATAACAATTGGAAGCAATGTCTGTATATCTCAAGGCGCACTGCTACTTTCAGGGAGTCATGATTACAGCAAGACGTCCTTCGATTTAATCGTTAAGCAAATAATAATTGAAGACGGCGTATGGGTCTGTGCAAAAGCCATTATTTGTGGTGGAGTTACTTGCCATTCCAACTCCGTCATTACTGCAGGCACGGTCATGTCTTCGAATGCCATTGCAGGAGGAATTTATCGGGGAAATCCGGGAATTCATATAAAAATGCGATGAAAATACGTATATAAATTTTTAATTATCTGAATATCAACAACTTTACATTGTTTTTCCACAAATAATTGAATTTGTTAACAAAATACTTTCCCGGAGGCATAATAAAATGCCTAATATTAGGTTATAGTTAAGGAAAAGTTAGGCAGCAAAAGTTTAGTCTTAACTCTACCATTCACTTCATGCTAATATGAGAATATCGCTTGTAACTGTAACGTATAATTCGGAAAAGTATCTTGCGCACTGCATAGATTCTGTACAAAGGCAGACCTATAAAAATATTGAACACATTATTGTAGACGGCAACTCCACAGACAATACTATTAATATCATAAAGCAATACGGAACTTCTATTTCAAAATGGGTATCTGAACCGGATAGAGGAATGTATGATGCCATTAACAAAGGCATGGTCATGGCCACCGGTGATGTGGTTGGCGTTTTAAACAGTGATGACATGCTTTATTCTGATGATGTGATTGAAAATATTGTGCGAACTTTTAACGAGCAAAATGTAGATTCAGTTTACGGTGATTTACAGTACGTGGATCAAGAGGTTACTTCAAGGGTTTTTAGAACATGGAGAGGTAAAAAATATGATCGTAATTTATTTAAAATGGGATGGATGCCGGGTCATCCAACATTTTACATTAAAAAATCTTTAATAGATACTTTTGGTGGCTACGAAAATCATTACTTTACTGCAGCTGATTATGAATTTATGGCCCGCTATTTATTTCATCACAAAATATCCTCTTTCTATCTTCCTAAACTGATTGTAAAAATGAGAAGAGGTGGAGCAAGCAACAACAATATCAGCCATCGTTTCAGAGCCAATCGAAGAGATTATCTTGCTATGAAAAAAAATTTAATTCCGATGCCGTTCCTTGTATCTATACTAAAGCCACTAATAAAAGTGCATCAGTATAATATTAAAACTAACCTTGGAATATTTTAATGTTTTCCATTTTTAAAAAGAAAATCCCTCTTACAACTTCTGATTATTTTCCTTTTGTAACAGATATGCATTCTCATATCTTACCAGGCATTGATGACGGTTCTCCTGATTTAAATACTTCTGTAAAATTAGTTGAGGAACTTATAAAGCTTGGGGTTACACAATCTATTGCTACGCCGCATATCATTGGTGATATGTACAGAAATAACACTGCAACTATACATAGTGCACTTGACCTTCTTAAAACTGAATTAGAATTAAAACAAATAGATTTTAAAATAAAAGCAGCAGCTGAATATATGCTTGATGCTTATTTTCTTGACCTGTTGACTTCAAAAGTTGATTTGCTTACATTAAAAGACAACTTAGTACTTACTGAATTCTCCTACGCCGAAAAGCCTTATAAGATGGATCAACTTGCTTTTTCAATTATTACAGAAGGTTATCAGCCCATACTTGCTCATCCGGAACGGTATGCTTATTTCCACAACGATTTTAAACAATACGATTATTTAAATGAATTAGGGTTTCTGTTGCAGGTAAATCTGTTATCCTTAACGGGCTACTACGGTAAGCCTGTTGTAAAAGCAGCAGAATACCTGTTTAAAAATAATCTGGTATCTTTTGCAGGTACTGATCTGCATCACAGCAGGCATATGGATGCCTTGAAAGATGCAAACAACCAACAAATTTTTACCAATAGATTTATGGGCAAAATGTATAATGAAGAACTACAATTTTCATAAAAAAAGCATCCTTTGTGAGGGATGCTTTTGAAAGAAAAACTATTTTAATAAAATATATTATTAATTAAACCATCTTCTCATAGATGCCATTGTGCGTTGCTGCTTTCTGGCATTCCATAAATCTACCGAACCGAATGAACGGTTTCCTTCAGCATTTTGAAGTGCATGTGCTGCAAGTGTTTCTTTTGTTTCCTTAGTTAATTCTTTCATCTGTTCTTTGTTGATGGGTATAACTACACCCATTGTTTCCTTTTTCATATTTCTGTGTTTTATTTCAATAAGTAACATCCTTTAGAGTCATGCTGCGCAGAGCTTGGCGAGGGATTGATCGCAAAAGGGAGTTATAAAAAACCAAATCTAACTAGCGTAGAACGAATTTGCGGCGCAAAAATAAGCCGTATCAGGCTAAGGGCATTGTTAAAGTAGAAGCAACTAGTGTCTAAATAAGAAAATATAATGTACGCCTATATGCTCAGACTCATACCAAACAATCAATTGTCATCACACAGAAAAAGGAAATTCTTAAAGGAAAAGTATTGTTTCCCAATGTGATAAACATTATATTTTAACAGTCAAAATTTTATAAACAGTCAGTTTTTTAATACTGATAACATTATATTTGATATGAACGATCTGCTGTTAACCCGTATAAATGAAACCTTGTTTATTTTTATTTGTTTTGTTTTCTTTTTTGAGCTCTATGTTGTGTTGTGCGCAAAAAAAAGCTGAAAAAAAAAGCTCTTTAAGAAACAAAACCAATAGCCTTATAAAAAGTTTTGGCGAAAGCATTTACAAAGAAAATATATCAGAGAATCCGGTATTGACGGTTAATCATTTTATTGCTTTTAAAGGAAAAACTATTAGAAGCATCAACATTGCGCCTACTGGTTTTAATAAAATTGTAGAAGATTCTATCATTGTAAATAAGAACCGGTTTTCTAAAATCGCTGACTTTTTTCATAAAAAAACATTGCCAAGTGTTATCAGAAAAAATCTTTTTTTTAAAGAGGGAGACACAATATTACCACTATTATTATCTGATAATGAGCGTTACCTGAGAACGCTTTCTTTTTTGCAGGATGCACTTATAGTGGTGGATAGTGATTCATCTTCTACTTTTGCTGATATAATTATTGTAACAAAGGATGTTTTTTCCCTTGGTGGTTCCTTTAGAATAAGTAATACTAACAGTGCACAGTTTGCTGTGAGAGACGATAATTTTTTTGGTACCGGAAACACTTTTGAATACACTTCCTTATATGATCTGAAACGATCCCCCCGCTTTGGTACAGGTGCATCTTTTACACAGCGAAATATAAAAAAATCTTTTATAAACTGGAGTGTAGGTTTTAAAACTTTCACCCCGGCCTTTAACAGCGGTAGGCTGGAAGAAGAAAGCTACTATACAATTTTAGAGAAAACTCTTGTAAGCAGGTACGACGCATGGACCGGCGGAGCGCAGTTTTCCATTAATAAAACCAACAACGCCTACCTTGGTGATTCTGCATATCATTACGAATTTCAATACAGATCTCTCAATGCGGATATTTGGGCCGGATATAATATTGATTATAAAAACCGGAGAGATGTAGATATTGAAAAACGCCTCCGACATTTTGTTGCCATGCGTTCTTTTTACAAAATATTTTACACCGTGCCAGATGCTTTTAAAACCAATTACAACCATAACTATGCAAACCTGAACGGCTTTTTAACGGCCTATACTTTGTACAAACAAAACTTTTACAAAACCAATTTTATTTATGGGTTTGGACGGAATGAGGATGTGCCTGAAGGTATAAATGCAACTTTTATTGGCGGATACACAAACAAGCAGGCTGAAAAAAGAGCTTACTATGGTTTTGAATTTGACGCTTCCCGGTTTCAAAAGAAAGGTATTTACACAAATTACATTTTGCGAACAGGAACGTTTGTAAACAGGAAAAAACCGGAAGATGCAGATGTGCTTCTAAGTATTATCAGGTTTACAAGGCTTAAAACATTGAGCACTTTATGGCGTAACAGAAATTTTATGTCACTAAGTTATACCCGTCAGTTCAACAGCAATTTGAATGGACCTCTGTTGTTGGAGAGTGAATACGGGCTGCCATATTTTAGCAGTAACCGTGATCTTTCAGATGCACGATACACTATGAAATTCGAATCGGTATTTTACAATCTCAAGAAGTTTTTTGATTTTAGGTTTGCACCATTTGTGTTTTCCGACTTCAGTCTTTTAAAACCTATTGAGAAAAACCTTCACCAGTCAAAAGGATTTACGGCCGTTGGCGGCGGCGTGCGCACACGTAACGAAAATCTCGTTTTTGGCACGGTAGAATTGCGGGGATATGTTTTTCCAAGAGTG
>JANXTN010000348.1 GCA_025352435.1 Ferruginibacter sp.
ACATCATCTTTTGTTACACAACCACTATCGCTTGTTACTTTAATGGTGTATTGTTGGGTTGTGAGAGCAATTCCACTAGTAACCGGACATGATGAACAGTTTAATTGAGCAATGGGCAACCACGAATAGGAGACCACATTATTGCTATAAATAGGGGAGATCGTAAACATTGAGTTATAAGGAAGGATCCTATCTGGTCCTGCATCTACAACTGGTAAACTTTTTACTACCACGTCTATAGCTGTGCTTGATGAAAAGCAACCTGCAGAATCCGTCAAAACGGCCGTGTATGTTGCATTTGAAATTGGAGACACAATAGGATTATAAATAGTTGTGTTAGAAATATTGTTAGAAGGTGACCAGAATATTTTTTTACCTGCCGGTATTACATTCAATTTTACACTGTCTTTTAAACATAAATAAATTGGATTCACTAATGGTGTCGCATTAAAAGGCTCATATACTGTTACCAAGACACTATCCGTAAAGGGACAATTAAAACTGTTATTTGCAGTTGCCTTATATAATGTAGTAGAAGATGGAGTTGCAACAGTAGTATCGCATTTTGTGCACGATAAAGAAGGTGATGGCGCCCATAAAAGCGTATCACTGTGATATGCGATAAGCGTTATTTTTTGACCCTGGCATAGTGTATCATCACGTGGAAATATTCGAATAAAGGGGATTGGCTTAACATTTACCTGTTTTTTTAAACTATCTATGCAACCATTATTATCTTTTGCAAGCAATGATATTGTGTAAATACCGGATGATGGAAACTTTACTATTTTTGGCTGAAAGTTGTTATCCGCCGGCGCAGTAAATCCATAATTCCATGAAGAAAAAAGAATAGTATCAGATTGTATAAAAGAGCTTGAAGTATTTACGATGCTATAACTAGTGTTTGCGCAGATGTTGGATGAGGTTGTAAAACTTAACCTGGGACCTCTTACTAAGATCGGATGATTTAATAACAGGGTATCATTACAATATTGCGTTCCATTGTTAATTACTACCTGATTATCGGTGAAATTTCCAAAAATGGTTGCTATTGGACTGTAAGGATTTATATTGTTTACCATATTAGGCAACCCCACTACAGACCATGTATATGAGACTGATGGATTGGAATAATTATTTTGGATAGTAAATGTAGTTTTGCTGTTTCTGCAAACTGAACTATCAGGACTTGTAAGTTTTGGAATGGCGGTATAAATTGTTGTAGCTAAATCATCTTTACAACCTGTAATATTATCCGACACACTTATAGAGGTAGAAAATGCGCCACTTGTGGGGAACGTATGTACAGGGTTTGGCATAGTGGTAGAAGGACTTCCATCTCCAAAGTTCCATACTATAGTAGATAAATTTCCCTGAGATGAATTGCTAAAAGCAAATGTATTTTTGTTTGAACAAGTGTTGGCAAAATTGTAACCAGCAATAACCCCAATAATATTTATTGAAAAACTTTTGAGTAAACCTGCGCATCCGTTAAAATAGGGCGTTACAGATATGGTCTTAGTGCCCAAAGTGGTGTATTTGTGTGAAGTGGTGGAGTCAGTAACAGTTTGCGTGCTCCCATCTCCAAAATCCCATAACCACGAATTTGCATTAGTAGCAGTTGAAATAAAAACCGCAGGGTCTGAACCGCAGTATGCATTCTTAACCGGATATGCAACATGATTTGTAGGTGGCGTACCAAAAGCTATTTTGGGATAAGTAAAAGTATTTGTACAACCTTCATTTGTAGTTATTGTTACAGTCGGAATAAAGGAACCTACTGTATTGTAAGTATGCGATGCACTCGATGATGCAGGGGTACCGTCGCCATAATTATAAGAATAACTTGTTACACTTGCACCATTGGGGACTACAACATTAGCTGTAAAATTTACATTAATAGGTATACAGCCTTTTATTGGAAATACCGTTCCCGTAGTGGGAGGCTTTTGAACAACGATATCTGTTGTGCTGGTGGCGGAGCAACCCGAGACATCTGTGGCTTTTACAGTTGCGGTAAAATTTCCGAAAGAAGAATAGTTATGATTAATTGCAGATGTAATGGTGGTTACGTTAGGACTTCCATCACCAAAATTCCAATCATATGTCCCTATATTACCTGAAGAAGTTGCAGTAAACAAAATATTCCCTGTAGTACAGATGTAATTTCTGTCTGCAGTTAATGATGCAGTGATGCTTTGATTAATAACAATAGTCTGCGAAGTTTCAATAGCCTGCTCATTGTAAACTGTAACAAGCTGAACGGTGTAAGTGCCGGGACTAGAATATACAACTGATGGATTTATAGAATTGCTCATTTGTCCGTTCCCGAAGTTCCAGGTAAAACCAATTGGGTCTCCAGTATAAGTCTGAGTAAAATTTATTGTAATAGGGCTGCAAAGTGTACCGTTGGAGCTTTGATAAGTAAAGGAGGACGTCTGTGCATTCAGTGAAAATGAACATATTGTAATTAAAAACAGTAAGGTTAAGAATTTATATTTGTTCAAAATTTATTTTTCAATGGATATTATGTAATGAATAAATCACATTTCTTCATTCCTATAATTATACTTTAAGACACTTTGTTAAACGATAGCGCTGTATAGAAAATTGCATTGGATTTTATAATTTCAATTTACAATCCACGCTTTACAAATATTATGCTAAAAAGCTTTTTTACACTTGCTTTAAAACACAAATCGTTACACGACAATATTTAGATACTCTTACAAACTGATATACGTCAATATCTTGTTACGGTCTTTTAAATATGGGTTCGTTCACTCGTTATAATTGCAGAGCCAAATTGAGCAACTTAAGTTTATAGAAGCTGGGGAGGATTCTATAAAACCTACTCTATTAATTTATTCCTCATTGCATACATGATGAGACCACCTATGGTTTTTGCATTTACCTTGCTTTTCATATTCTGCCGGATGGTTTCAATAGTACGTGGACTAAGGAAAATAACTTTTGATATTTCTTCGGTTGTTTTATCTTCTGAAAGAAGTTGAAGGATTTTGATTTCCTTTTCACTGAAAGTTACCGGAAGGCTATCACCATAAATTTGCCTTACGCTTTTCTTTTGCATGAGCTTACCCATAACAGCCGCATTTACTAGATCATTAAAATAATAATCATCATTCATACAGGTTAATATGGCTTCGTAAATCTCTTCGGGGTCAGTAGTTTTGGTTAGGTAAGCATTGGCACCCATTTCCATCATTTTGGTAATCATTTGATGGTCATCGTACATAGTGAGTACAATTATCTTTACGGTTTCATATTCTTTCCTTAAAATCTGTATAGCATTTATGCCATCTATCTCGGGCATTCTAATGTCCATAAGCAACACATCAGGCATTTTGATGCTTATTTTATGCATCATGTCTTTGCCATCTTCAGCCTCCCATAAAATTTTAAGATTCTCCTTATTGGAAAGGGCCATTTTAATCCCATCTCTAAAAATTTTATGATCGTCCGCGATTGCAATTTTTATTTGGTTGGAGGCCATTAGTGGTTTGGTAAGTTGAATTTTATTCTAAATAATCACTTACAACTTAGTTTATGCAATATCAAAAAAATTGTTCAGCAAAAAACGCTTAACACAAGGTTATTCAAAAAACTTGCAGTTTTAAGCGTAAATAATATCCACCAAATTTTAAAATTGTGAATAACTATTTGCAAAAAACCAAATAAACACTACGTAATGTTACCTAAAG
>JANXTN010000349.1 GCA_025352435.1 Ferruginibacter sp.
CTGAACATTACATCAAGTCCTTCCAAAAAAACATTCATGTCTTTTATTTCGCTTCCTGTATGCATGTGTATGCCTTCTACGTTCAGGCCTGTTGCTTTCACAATTCGTTCAATGTGACGAAGCTGGTGAATAGAAATTCCAAATTTGCTATCAATATGACCCGTAGATATTTTGTAATTACCACCCGCTAATATGTGTGGATTTAACCGGATACAAATAGGATAGGAGTTACCGAATTTATTTCCGAATTGTTCAAGGATAGAAATATTATCTATGTTGATGTTTACTCCTAATTCTTTGGCTTCTAAGATCTCTTCAAAGTCAACACAATTGGGAGTGTATAAAATATTTTCTTTGCTAAAACCTGCCATGAGGCCAAGCTTTACTTCATTAATACTTACACAATCTAACGATGCACCAAGCCCATGAATGTAACGCAGCACATTAATATTTGTAAGCGATTTACATGCATAAAACATCTTTGCATTACAGTTACGAAAAGCATGTGTAAGTTTTTCGTATTGCTGTTTTATACTTTCTGCATAATAGACATACAATGGCGATCCATAGTGATCTGCAAGGCTTTTTAAAGATTCATGTGTGAGCTGTTGGTTCATTTTGTTGTTGATTAAATTATTAATTGATTTTAAAATTAGTATAAATAAAAAAGCATTTCCTTTTGAGAAATGCTTTCTGTAAAAAATCCTATCTGCTGATATTTTAAGACGCTTCCTCGGTGTCAGTTTCTTTCTGTTTATCCTGTTTTATTTCTTCAATATTTTGCATCTGATAACTTTCAATATTTTCACTTTCTTCAATCATTACTTCATCTTCTGCATGTATATGAGTTGGCACTTCATTTTCTATTATATGCAATGATCCCATTTCGCCACCTGCTATATCATGCTCGTGCGCTATTTCCACACCATGTTGCTCCCGATTATTCACCTCTGTCGCTTTCACAACTTCGTTTAAATATACTTCATTAATTTTTGGTAATTCGTCTGCACTGTTTATTCCAAAATAATCCATAAAGGACTTTGAGGTAGAATAAATTAATGGCTTGCCAACTGCATCTTCATTTCTTCCGCTAATAATAACAAGATCTTTCTCCAATAATTTCTGCACAGCATAATCGCAGTTTACACCACGGATGCTTTCCATTTCACTTTTTGTAATTGGTTGCTTGTATGCTATAATGCTAAGTGTTTCAAGAGAGGCAGTTGATAATCTTTTAATGAACTTATCCCCGTTTATTAGTGCTACCGTTTTATGGTATTCAGGTTTTGTAAGAAACTGCCAACCACCGCCACTTTGCTTTAGTTCAAAGGCATAAAACTCTGAATCGTATTTTTCTTTAATTCCATTTATTGCAGCATCCACCTGGTCTGTATCTGCTCTGTCTTCAATAAAACCCAATGCTGTATTTATAAGCTCGGTAATTTCCACAGCAGATAAAGCTTTATCGCTTGCAAAAATTAATGCTTCAATGTGTGGTATGATTTGGGAGATTTCCATGAAGAACAATATGCAAAAAGGTAAATGGGCAAATATGCAAACCTATAATCTACAAATTTGAAATTTATCTTTTTATTCTCTTTCTCTGTTTTAGGATTATAAATAAATACAAACTGTTACCTCTGGGCAATTTGCACATTTGCAAATTGTCTAATTTTCAAATTCCTTTTATCCATTTAATGCCGCCGCTCCACTCACAATCTCACTCAACTCAGTTGTAATAGCAGCTTGCCTTGCACGGTTGTAACTGATCTTCAATGATTTTAATAATTCGTTAGCGTTGTCACTTGCTTTATCCATCGCTGTCATACGGGCGCCATGCTCACTTGCATTGCCATCTAAAACTGCTTTGTATAATTGAGTGTTCAATATTTTTGGCATCAGTTCAGCAATCAAAATTTGTTTGCTTGGCTCAAAAATAAAATCTGCATTCACTTTCGATACGGTTTCAGAAGTTTTTCTTACCGGCAAAAATTGTTCTGCAATATATTGTTGTGTAGCAGCGTTTTTAAATTCGCTAAACACCAGTTCAACTTTATCATACTCACCGTTTCTAAATGCATCCATAGCATATTTAGCTGCGCTTTGTACTTTTTCAAAACTTAATCCTGTAAATATGCTCCAAAATTTATCTACCACTTTGTAACCGTTCTTAGCGAAATGCTCGTATCCTTTTTTACCGATAGGTAATAATGTTACATTACCTTTTGCCTGTTGGGTAGCATATTTTTCTTTAATAACTGTTTTTGCAAGTTTTATAAGATTGCTATTGTAACCACCGCAAAGACCACGATCGCTCGTAACCACTATTACTAAAACTTTTTCTGCAAATCTTTCTGTAGCAAGTGCCATCCCCAATTCACCTTCTGCACTGCTCACAATATTACCAAGCATTTCCTGCAACTTTTGAGCATAAGGACGCATTTGGGTTATTGCATCCTGTGCACGGCGCAATTTCGCAGCACTTACCATCTTCATGGCTTTCGTTATCTGTTGTGTACTTTGTACGCTTTTTATTCTGGTTCTTACCTCTTTTAATGCACCGCTCATGATATAATTTTTATTATATGAGTATCTCTTTTTGAGGGCGCAAAAGTAAGGAAAAAGGCTTAAAGTTCACAACCTGGTCTGTCGTTAAAGCGTAAGCGTTTCAAAAAAACTTATTTGTACATTTGCAGCCC
>JANXTN010000370.1 GCA_025352435.1 Ferruginibacter sp.
CGGCTGTTCCTATAAAGAACTCGCCAAGTGTCCACTCAAGTTCAATGTCCTTGTACTTACTTACCCCTCCGCCGGCAGCCAATACAGATGGACTAACATTTTGTTGTGCAGATGCAGAAGTACATGCAATGGCACAGATAAGGAGAAAATAAATTTTTCTCATAAACTAAAATTTAAAAATTAGATAAGGTATACAACAACAGCTAGGGTCTGTTAGGATCCTAAAAGGGTCAAGAATGGGAGATGAGAGATCGTTGAGTTTTTTCTAGGAAGTATATTAAATCTGCGGAAGATTTAAAAGGATTAAAGAACACAAGCTAAGGTTAATTATATATATCTAAATAAATTTTTTTACAATTACACAGTTGGTGGAGTTTGTGATAATGTGAGGTAAGGGTTTGCGTAAAAAAGAAACAGGACTTTCCATTGTAAAAAATGAAAAGTCCTGTGTTGTGACCGCGTTAGGATTCAAACCTAAAACCTTTTGATTCGTAGTCAAATGCTCTATTCAGTTGAGCTACGCAGCCAATTTTTCAGTTGGCAAATATAGGGATTTATCTTTTCAATTTTATAATCCGGATAAAAAACTGGCGTGTATAAAATCTACCACATTCACCAGGCTTTTGGTTTCTTCAAACACCTTTAATTGCCTGTCAGCACCCGTTCCCTGTTCAAGCATTTTATGAACATGACTAATGGCATTTCGACTTCCCAAATGTGGCACTACATCTTCAACAAAGTCCAGTAATTCATAAATCAATACTCTCGTATTTACCTCTGATTCTTTTCCAAAATCTACCATACTGCCATCTATACCATATCTACTTGCCCGCCATTTATTTTCTGTAATAAGTCTACGATTGTACATCATAAAATTTAAATTCTGCGCCCGTAGTTTATACAACTTCGCACATATTGCCTGAAATAATCCTGCAATTGCAATCGTTTCTTGTACGGTGAGCGGAATATCGCAAATACGAAATTCAACGGTATTAAAAAATGGGTGAACTCTTAGATCCCACCAAATTTTTTTGGCATTATCTATACAGTTTGTTTTTACAAGCAGCTTTACATAATTATCATATTCCTCAATACTTTCAAAATGATCAGGAATGCCTGTGCGTGGAAATTTTTCAAAAACTTTTGTTCTAAAACTTTTATATCCTGTTTGCCTACCTTCCCAAAATGGTGAGTTTGTACTCAATGCAAAAACATGCGGTAAAAAATACCGTGCACTGTTTGCAATGTGAATGGCCATTTCACGGGTTTCCATTCCCACGTGCACATGCAAACCAAAAACTAAATTACTTCTTGCAGCTTCCTGCAGTTCGTTTACAATTTCACTATAGCGGGCATGGTCAGTAATCAGTTGGCTTTCCCAATGGCTGAAAGGATGTGTACCGCTTGCGCCAACCCATAATCCTAAACCATCTGCAATACTGCTAATCGTTTTTCTTAGGGTAGATACATCCATAAAGGCTTCATCAACATCTGCACAAATATCTGTACCCACTTCTACCACTGCCTGGTGCATTTCTGCCTTTACTTTGTCCATTATTATCTTCTGACCCTCGTGTACGATCTTTTGTTCATGGCTTTTTAGTTCATGCGTTACTGGATCAATCACCATGTATTCTTCTTCCACACCAAGTGTGAATTGTTTATAAGATATAGCCATAAATTTTTATAATTTATTGAGTATAATACAGCATTTTTTATTTATATAATGGCTGTTTGTTTGCACTACGTTTTACATATTCTCCCCAGGTAAGGTTATCTGCACCTTCCACTTGCGCCTGCGCTTTTTCTATGGCAAAAGTGGCAGACGCTTCTACTACCCAGTCAAAATTTTCCTGTCCCACACTTGCCAGTTCTGCATCGGGTGCAGGGTTACAAAAATCAATAGCATAAGGTATGCCGTCTCTAATTGCTAGTTCTACTGTATTAAAATCGTAACCTAAGTATTTGCAAATGCGAAGTACAATATCTTCCATAACTCTGTAACGTGCAGCATCAGGTTTAAAATCTGCAACGTACCGGAGATGGTGAGTATTCCGCGGCTCATAGGGCATGATTTTTACGTATTTGCCACCTATGCAATAACAACGGTAATATTCATCAAAAATAATTTCTTCATGCAGCATCATTACGAGTTGTTCTGTTTCTGCGTGCTTTGCAAAAAAATCATCCTTATTTGTAACTTTATAAACGCTCTTCCAACCGCCACCTGCATGCGGCTTCATGTATGCAGGAAAACCAATGTAGCTAAACATACTTTCCCAGTCCATAGGATAGGCAAGGTTTGCAAAGGATTCACCTGTTGTGTCCGAGGGTAATTCATGCGATGGAAGTATAACAGTTTTAGGAACCGGCACATTTATTTTTGTAGATAAACAATTATTAAAAAACTTTTCATCAGCGCTCCACCAGAATGGATTATTTATAACTGCAGCACCACACAGCGCAGCATTTTTTAAATAAGCACGGTAAAATGGTACATCCTGAGAAATCCTGTCAATAATAACAGCATAGCCGCTACTTTCCCCCTGCACTACTTTATCGATCCGCACAGGTTCCGCAATTATTCCATCAATATTTTTGCTGTTTATTCTTTCAATGAAAGCTTCCGGAAAACTTCTTTCCTTACCGTGTAAAATGCCGATTTTTTTCATATAAGTTGTTTGTAATTAAAATAAGTAGGTTTATAACTAGAGTCATCAAATGTATTTTTTAACCATCATAAAAACAAATTATGTTTTTATAAATTGAAGTAGAATTACTTTACTGTGGTTTGCTTATTTTTGAAGTTCATGTGCACTAAACATATAGAAACTATTCTCACTGAAACATATATTATTTACTCTTCTTTTTTAAACAGAGAAGTAATTATTGACTGTTATTATTCTGATGATTATTTTAATCATTCATTTATCAGTTTATTGCTAATCAATGATGGTCAGGATTTAAGAACAATGCAATTTGAAAATATTCTGGAAGAAGTTTATAGCTCAGGTAATATTGAACCCATTTTGTGTGTAGGCATTCACTGCTCTACTGATAGAAAAAATGAATATGGCACTGCAAAAATTTTAGATTATAAAGGGCGGGGAGCAAAAGCGGCACTGTATACTAGATTCGTTCTGGAAGAACTTATTCCATTCATTAGAGATACCTACAAAATAATTTCATTCAAAGAAAAATCTTTTGCAGGGTTTTCGTTAGGTGGACTTTGTGCCTTAGATATAGTATGGAATCATCCTGAAGAATTTTTTAAGGTTGGCGTTTTTAGCGGTTCGCTTTGGTGGCGAGATAAAGAC
>JANXTN010000005.1 GCA_025352435.1 Ferruginibacter sp.
CGCTTTCTCCCACCGCTTAAGTAAGTTTGCAGCCTAAAAACGCTTTTCACCGTTGGTTGATATTATACATTTATTGCCCGATAACATTGCCAACCAGATTGCTGCAGGCGAGGTTATTCAAAGGCCCGCAAGTGCGGTAAAAGAATTGTTGGAAAATGCAGTAGATGCGGGTGCATCAGAAATTTCGCTCTTTGTGAATGATGCGGGCAAAGCACTTGTGCAGGTTATAGACAATGGTAAGGGCATGAGTGAGACCGATGCCCGTATGGCTTTTGAGCGGCACGCCACATCTAAGATCAGCAATATTGAAGATCTCTTTCGCATAAAAACCATGGGCTTTCGTGGTGAAGCATTGGCAAGCATTGCCGCCGTAGCACAGGTAGAACTTAAAACAAAAAGAACGGAAGACGAAACCGGTGTATATATAGAAATAGAAAACAGCATGGTAAAAAAGCAGGAGCCGGTAGCTGCTGCCACAGGTACTTCAATCGCTATGAAGAACCTCTTCTTCAATGTGCCCGCCCGCCGCAATTTCTTAAAAAGCAATCCGTCGGAGCTTCGCCATATTATTGATGAATTCATTCGGGTGGCCATGTCCTTCCCGGAAATATTTTTCTCTCTCACATCTAACGGGCAACAGGTTTTCCATTTGGAGAAGGGTAATCTGAAGCAGCGCATTGTACAGATACTGGGCAACAACTACAATGCAAAGCTTGTAAGCGTGCAGGAGCGCACAGACTATCTGGATATTATGGGTTTTGTGGGCAAGCCCGAAACTGCTAAGAAAACCCGGGGTGATCAGTACCTTTTTGTAAACAACCGTTTTATCAAAAGTGCATACCTCAACCATGCTGTTATGAACGCCTTTGCAGATATGGTGCCCAAGGATAGCTTCCCCATGTATGTGTTGTTTATAGATTTAGATCCAGGGCAGATAGACATAAATGTGCATCCCACAAAACAGGAAATTAAGTTCGAAGATGAGAAGATCGTGTATGCATTTGTGCAGAGCGCCGTTAAGCATTCGCTTGCACAGTTCAGCATTACACCCACGTTAGATTTTGAATTGGATGCATCCATCCAGCACCTCGATGCGGTAAACAAACCCATCACTGAAGAGCATCGTTCTACAGCATCTTCTTCTTCCCTGTTCCAGACTTTTACCAAAAAGAATCAGGCACATTTTGTAGAGAATAAAAGTGAATTGGCACATTGGAAAGACTTTTACGAGAAGCCCGCAGCAACAAACCTGAAAGATTATTCCATTACCCCGCAGCCAATGGAAGTATTTGAAAGACCAATCCTCAACAACGAACAGCCACAGCCGCACTGCGAATTAATGCAGTTGCACAACGCTTATATCGTCGTACAAAATGATAAAGGTTACTTACTCATCAACCAGCAGAATGCACACGAGCGTATTTTGTATGAGCGTTTTGCCGGTGCAGTTTCGGGCAAAGCGATTGCCACGCAGCAAAGTCTTTTTCCAACAACTATAGAGCTTGCTCCCGCAGATACGGTAATGCTTGCAGAATTGATTCCCGATCTTAAACAATTGGGTTATCAGCTAGAACCCTTTGGCAACAATACTTTCGTAATACAAGGTACACCGGCAGATATGCCGCAGGCCGGCGAAACCAATGCAATAGAGAAACTGTTGGAGCAGTACAAACATTTTAGCAACGATCTTAAATACTCCAAAAGAGAAAAACTTTTGCGTTCTCTTTCTTTGCAACAGTCAATAAAAATAGGCACTGCACTATCCCAAAAAGAAATGAAGCAGCTCACTGAAGATCTGTTTCTCTGCAGCACGCCCAACGCAACACCAACCGGCAAGCCTACGTATATGTCTTTTAAAAAAGATGAGTTAGATAGAATGTTTGGGCGATAACTTTGGTCTGAACCACAAAGACGCTAAAGCGCAAAGAGTCACAAAAAAATCTGTGCCAATCCGTTCAATCCGTGTGCTTCTTTTTGAACCCCTAAGTCTCTAAGCAATAAAAGATCACAAAGAAAAAATCTGTGCAAATCTGTTCAATTGGTGAACTTCTTTTGTTGAACCACTAAGACTCAAAACCAATTAAAGATCACAAAGAAGCATTCATGCAAATCTGTATCATCAGTATGCTGCTTTTTTTTAAACCATCAGGAACACAAAGAAAAAACTCATTAGACACATAAGGTTTCTTTTGTATTTCGAGGAAAATTCTTCATGCCTCATTTTGTAATTTTTATTCAAGTTTGAAGCGTGCTACACATAACTTTATCATTACTATTTATCTTGTTTCCCTTCCTCGTAAATGCAAAGCCTGAGAAATCAATATTATACCAATTAAATAATTTTTAATAATAAATTTGTTAAATTAAAATTAAAAATATAAGTTTACTCTCCGAAGCTAAAAAATGAATCCCCATCATTTGTGCTTGTCGTACCAAATCCTTCTAAAAATCTTCCAGACTTAAAAGTCAATTAATCCTTAAAGGTTTAATAAACCTAAATATTCAAGCCATTTAGCCACCACTTTATGAGGGCGTAATGGACATTGGTATTTCCTGAAATTCCGTGTTAATACTTTTTAATTTAACCGAGAACGATGAGACAAGTTTACCAACTGATTGCTACAACCTTTAACAGGTATAACACATCCACATTTCATACTGCTCCTTTTAAAGAAGCCGATGAATTGAATAAGGATACCTCTCATTCCACACACTCTACAACTACTTTTATGAAGACATTATTACGTAAGTCGAAATTTGTGACGTTTCTAATAGCTAATCTCCTCCTTTTCTCTTACTCAAACGCAACCCCTTTTGCCTCAAATTTCATTACAGGAATTAACTCTGTGGGGTCTCAAGTGAATTTAGTTACATATGGTACAAGTTCAACTTCAACATATGCTATTGTTCTGAATGCAAATGGTGCTGGAAGCGCAAGCTCAACGACTATTTCTGTAAATCCTTCACCAATTGGTTCCGGTATAACTTTTTCCCCTACTTCAGTTACAATTCCTGCAGGGTTTAGTACAGTAAGTTTTACTTTGACAGTAACATCATCATCAACGACACCAGCAGGAACATTTGGATTTCAATTTTC
>JANXTN010000008.1 GCA_025352435.1 Ferruginibacter sp.
TTGAAATTTTTGTGCAGGTAAAGAGGTCATGCGTCTTACTGCTTCTTCCAAACTAATAACATGTTCTTCTCTTACATACTTTGCCAATACCCTTGCATTGGTACCATAACCACGGGGATGTGGTGCACCTACGCCAAGTTGCCTTATACTTGCATCACTCGCAAACATGTTGAACGGATATTGCATAATTCGTTTTACATCTTCATCTCCCATACCATGAAATACCATCTGTGCACCGCCCTGTTTTATCATTTCCATTACAGTATAGGCCTCTTCTTTGGCAGTATGTTTTTTACCTTTTAGCTGGTTTACCTGTTCTATACTTTTACCATTTAAAGTAGTATCTGCTTTAAAAAAAGCCACTACTGGATAACTAAAATGCGACTGTTTTCTTTTGGCGAGTTTCTTCAACATAATGCCTGCAACCTGCTTTTCAATGGCGGGATTGCTTAGCCTCGCAACAATCGAATCCTGTCCATCGGCCATAATCCAATCTGGCATTAATGTTCCCAAATTTGTACTGCTTGCTGTGTATGGGTATTGGTCTATGGTTACATCTATACCTTCCTTCCGCGCAGCTTCAATGAGAGCAATCGTTTGTTTGCTACGACCCCAATTCTGCTGTCCACTCAATTTAAAGTGAGAAATTTCAACCGGCATGTTGGCAACTCTGCCAATATAAATGGCTTCGTTAATTGCTTCCACCACACTGTCTGCTTCGTCACGCATGTGGCTTGCATACACACCACCATACGAAGATGCAACCTTTGCCAATCGCACTACTTCTGACGTTTTACTATATGTACCGGGTATGTAAATTAATCCTGTGCTTAATCCTACTGCACCATCCTTCATGGCTTGGTTAACAATGGCTTCCATCTGCTGCAATTCCATTTCGTTAGGGTCACGCATTGCAGTGCCCATAACTGCTTTACGTACATCATTGTGTCCTATTAATGATGCGATATTGATAGACATTTTAGTGCTGTCCAGCAGCGAAAAATAGGCAGCAAGATTTGTATTAGAAGATCCGCAATTTCCTGTAACCACAGTTGTGACACCATCTAACAAAAAATTCTGTGCCAATGGATTTTTCTTTTCATCTCCCTCGCAATGCGTATGAACATCTATGAAGCCCGGAGCTACTATTAACCCTTTTGCATCCAACGTTTTTGCAGCTGTATAGTTCGGTAATTTACCGATGGCTAAAATTTTCCCGGCTTTCACCGCTACATCTGCATAGTACCAACTGTTACCTGTGCCATCTAAAACTTTTCCATTTTTTATTAATACATCAGCTTGTTGGGCTGTAACAAACAAAGGTATTGCTAGAAGAAATAAAAATGTAATTTTCATAATAATCGAGTTTCAGAAAGATTAAGTTTTGAAACAAGTTAGGTAAAAGTCCGAAAGTAATATCATCAAAAATCATTGCTACATAAACCAAATTTTTAAAACTGAAAAACTTTAGCAGCAATACAAATTTATCAATCGAATTTTACTGTTTTAAAAGGGTTAAGCAAATAATTTTAACGGATATAAAATATTCTTGAGTTCTTACTTACCTAAAATTCCTCCCTCCATAAAAAACATTTTCTTCGGTTATTTTTGGTTTGTTGTTTTGCGCATGTGTTGGGATGTATTTTTCATCAGGTCTTGCAAGTGTGAGTAGAGGGGTGTTTTCATTTTTATGTGCTGTGAGGTTTCTCAACAGCCTTGAAAAATCGTAACAGCATTGTACAATTACATGCACGACTTCTCCTTCTACCTGCAACTTACCTTCCACCATTATCAGTTTTGATTGTAAAATTTCTTTGCGATATTTTTCGAAAAGGCTTTCAAAAATAACAAGGTTGGCAAAACCTGTTTCATCCTCAATGGTCATAAAACAAATACCGCCTGCTGTGCCGGGTCGCTGTCGAACAAGTACAAGCCCGGCTACTTTTATGGGTGCGCCATTTTTTAATTCAGATAATCCTTTGGTAGAGACTACTCGTAATTGTTCCAGTTTCTCTCTTATAAAACTTACAGGATGCGCTTTTAAAGACAAAGATGTAGCTGCATAATCATGCACTACATGCTCCGAAAGTTTCATACCTGGCAGTTCTATATTTTCTACTTTAGCATCTGCTGCCTGCTGTCCGCTAAAAGCTCCTATCGGCTGGTCTTTCGTGCTTACTTCCCACAATGCTTGTCGCCTATCCAACCCAAGAGAACGAAATGCATCTGCATCAGCCAATTTTTCCAACGCTGCTTCGGGTACAGCTTTTACTCTAAGCTCATTTATATTGCTGTATGGTTTTTCTCTGCCTGCAAGCAAAATATTTATCTCATCAAATCTCAATCCTTTTACTTGTCTGAATCCTAGCCGGAGCACAAAATATTTTCCTTCTTTTTCTTCCAGCGTATTGTCCCAAAATGAGTAATTAATATCAATTGGCTTTACCTGCACATTATGGTTTTTTGCGCAACCAATTATTTGTGCTGGCTGATAGAATCCCATTGGCATACTGTTGAGCAAAGCAGTTGCAAATACATCCGGATAATAACATTTTAGCCAGCAGCTTACATACACTAATAATGCAAAACTTGCGGCATGACTTTCTGGAAATCCATAGCTGCCAAAACCTTCGAGTTGTTTAAAAACCCGCAATGCATATTCTTCTGTGTAGCCATTTTTCGTCATACCTGCCACAAGCATTTTCTGGTATTGTGTTACCATTCCTTTCACTTTAAATGTTGCCATGCTCCTGCGGAGTCCATCTGCTTCCGCAGGAGTAAAGCCTGCAGCGACGATTGCAATTTTCATTGCCTGTTCCTGAAACAACGGCACACCCAATGTGCGGCCTAAAATTTCTTCCAGTTCTTTTGATGGGTATACAACTGCTTCTTCTCCATTTCGACGTCGTAAATATGGATGCACCATATCGCCCTGTATGGGTCCGGGTCTTACAATGGCTACCTCTATCACCAAATCATAAAAACAGCGTGGCCGTAGCCTTGGTAACATACTTTGTTGTGCCCTGCTTTCAATTTGAAATACACCAATGGTATCTGCCTTACAGATCATGTCATAAACTATTGGATCATCTTGTGGAATATTAGCGAGGGTTAAATACAACGCATAATGTTTTTCGGCAAAGTCAAAAGCCTTGCGAATGCAGGTGAGCATGCCCAAGGCCAACACATCTATTTTCATAAAACCAAGTGCATCTATATCATCCTTATTCCACTCAATGCAGGTGCGGTTTTCCATGCGGGCATTCATTACAGGTACAAGGTCGCTAAGCTTGCCACGGGTTATTACAAACCCTCCTGTGTGCTGCCCGAGTTGCCGTGGAAATCCCATAAATTCTTTGGTAAGTTGCAACACTTTTAGGAGATGCAAATCACCGGGATTAATGCCCTGTTCCTGTAACCGTTTTCCTTCAAACCATTCATCTGTAAATTCCCAAATAGATGCACTTAATCGGTTAATTGTATCTACTG
The DNA here is from genome assembly GCA_025352435.1 of Ferruginibacter sp. Classification (GTDB taxonomy): domain Bacteria; phylum Bacteroidota; class Bacteroidia; order Chitinophagales; family Chitinophagaceae; genus Ferruginibacter. The sequence goes on from JANXTN010000008.1 coordinate 3,490, forward strand.
ATAAACCCATTGCTTTTCCTACATCTCTTATGGCGCCTCTTTGCTGTTGTTGTGTTACGGTAGCAATAATTGCTGCCCGGTCTCTTCCATATTTTTGGTAGATGTATTGAATCACTTCCTCTCTTCTTTCATGTTCAAAATCTACATCAATATCCGGTGGTTCATTTCGGGCTGAAGAAATAAATCTTTCAAATAACAAATCAAATTTTGATGGATCTACAGAAGTAATACCAAGACAATAACAGACTGTTGAATTTGCTGCTGACCCTCTGCCTTGGCAAAGAATTTTTTGCTCTCTGGCAAATCGTACAATATCATACACTGTAAGAAAATATGCAGCATATTTCATCTGCTCAATAAAGGTTAATTCATATTCAATTGCTTTGATTGTTTTGGCTGAAAGCTTTTCTCCGTAACGTTCTTTGGCACCTTCCCATGCAAGAAAAGTAAGTTCCTCTTGTGGGGTTCTTCCTTCGGTAGTAATCTCTTCCGGGTATTCGTATTTTAATTCATCCAATGAAAATGCGCAGGCTTCTTCAATTTCCTGTGTACGCATTATTGCCTCAGGATATTGAGTAAACAATCGTTGCATTTCTGCGGCCGGTTTTAAAAATCTTTCTGCATTTGGGTGCAGGCGAAAGCCCGCATTGTGTATGGTGCATTTCTCTCGTATGCAGGTTACTATATCCTGTAGTTTTCGTCGCTCCGCTTGATGATAATGCACATCGTTGGTAGCAACCATTGGTACATTATATTGTTCAGATAATTCAGCCAGACGAAAAATATATTTACCATCATCTCCCTGATAATATCTTGTGACAGCCAAATACACATTGTTTCCGAAATGTGCTTTGTATTCTTTTACCGTCTCAATAAATGATTGCTCAAAACAAAACAGTTCATTTAATTCTGTGGGTGGAATAATGATAAATTTCATTCCCTCTGAATGGCTGTATACATCGGCTTTATACAATTTACATTCTCCTTTTTCCACTCTTATGTTTCCCACACTTAGTAAGTTAGAAAGCAGCGAATAAGCTTTCATATTTGTAGGGTAGGCAAGCAGACTACAGCCATCTTCGAGGTCAAGTCTGCAGGCGGGTATTAACCGTATGCCTATTTTTTTTGCGGCAGCATGTGCACGCACTATTCCTGCAAAACTGTTTCTATCTGTAACGGCAAATGCTGTATAACCAAGTGCTGCTGCATATGCAGCCAGTTCCTCGGGATGAGATGCCCCACGAAGAAAAGAAAAATTAGAGGTTATTTGAAGTTCTGTATAGCTCACATTTTATTTATTACAAACATCAATTTGTTTGATAGACATGATTTTAAAAGTTGTTCGATCTATTTTTTCTAAGCAAAAAAACCGTGTATAAACCATTCGTAAGTTTTAGCTGCATCATAATGTCCCAGGCGGAAAAGCCAATACCGACAGCCATCTTCCACTTCTACTGCATAATAATCTCTGTGCTTGCCTTCCTGCAGCCACCATTCCTGTTCAATTCTTTCAGGCCCATCTGCCTTCATTATTTTATGCAATTTTCCTTTGTACCTAAACAGCATCGGTGGATAATCCGGAATGGGTGCAGTTACCTCAATTCGTTCAGGATGGTTGAGGATTTGCAGCGGTCTTGGTCGCTCTTTTTTCCATGGGATCAATGGTTTCTCATGTATGGATGTAGCGTGCTTGAATGATCGCTCAGGCCAATAATGTTCATCCGGTAAATATCTAAAAATATGCCCCGGACCAAGCTTCCCTTCAATTCTATCCAACAGTTCTGACAGTGGTGCAGCATCTAAACTGCTGCCGGTATTCCACAAAGCTTCCTGAACAGGTATTGCTATTTCTACCACAGGTACTTCCATGATAAAAAGTTCAATACCCAGGCCTGGTGTAATGCTGCCAATTTTTATTTCAAACAAAGAAAACAAATGTTGTACACTGCTGGAAGGTTGATGTGTACCAATTTCAATTTGCTCTATTTTTCCCTCTACTCTATGGCAATGAAGAATAGCTTTTCGCAATCCCTTTCCTTCTTTTTTGAGACGGGCACAAAGAGTTTGCAGCAATCTTTCAATAGCAATTTCAATTCCTTTGGCATGTACAATCGGATCCAGGCATGGCAACCTTTCCTGGAATTCAATTATTGGTTTTATGGATACAATATGCTCTTCTTCTAATCCCAAAGCCTGGTGAAGACGAAGCAAAAGCTGTGGCCCAAAACGCCTGCGGAGAGAAGGTTTTGGCAAGTGCATAAAACTGCTGATTTCTCTGAGTCCTAATTTTTGCAGGCGTTCTGTAATAGCGGGCTCTAAACGTAATGCTGGTGCAGGTAAATCCAGCAATGCTGTTGCTTGCTCATTGCTTTCTACAATAACGATATTTCTACTATAATGCGTAATTGCCCAAGCAGCCCCAATAGTATCTGCCATAGCGGCTTTTACAGCATAGCCTAATAGCTTCAGGCGTGCGATAATATCTTTTACATATGGAGTATCCCCACCCCACAAATGAGCACAACCACTTGCATCTAATATCAGTCCATCCGGTAGATCTATTGCTACCATTGGCGTGTAACGAACGCACCATTTAGCAATGCCTTTTAAAAGTTTTTCAGAAAGCTCGGATCTGTCATCCAATACTTCTAATGCAGGATAAATGGCTCTTGCATCTGCTACTGCCATGCCTATTTCAATACCTTCTATTGCAGCCAATTTATTAGTAGCTGTTATTACTAATTTTCCATGGCTTGGTAAGGCCAGTACAAAAGGCTTTTGGGCAAGTGTTGGTTTACGAAGTGTGACCCAATCTGTCTTTAAATATTTAAACCATATCGTAATAAAGCGACTTGCCATTACCCAACTTTTTTATGAGCAATTTTTTCTACCTGTGCAGCAATACTAAAATGCCTGAACTTTCCTGCCACACATTCCACCTGCCATTTACCAGGGTGTCCGTTTCTCACTTTCAGCAGCTCTACATTCCATTTAGGAAACCCAATGCCGGGCATATTATTAAATGTCTGGGTTGGGAGAGAAGTAATTTTCCAACGGGTAACACAAGCTGTTGTACTTACCCTTGTAGGATTTTGCCGTAGGATGAAACCAGTTACTTTGCTTTTTTCAACAGCCAATTGTAATCGGCGGGAAGCGGTAAAACTCAATTCCGGTATATCAGCAACTACTGCTCGCAGACCTTCACATTTCAATGATTCTTCCATTATCCATGCAATGTCTTTTTCTTTGGTGACCTGAATAAAAATTACGTGGTGGGGCAAAACACCAAATGCCTTTAGTGCAGAAGGGAAGATGTTTTTTTTATTGCTTATCCAAATACAGGCGCCTGCATTTCGCATAAGCGAAGCGAGTATTACGGACACAAAACCTCCTGTTGCTGCAGCAGCTTCTACATTTGAAAACATAAACTCATGCATAACTCCTGTAGGAAACTGTGAGAAGGGAAATGCTTTTCGCATAGGACCCAAATTAACATCTAATGCAGCATTGGCAGTAGTTTTGGTAAAACCCTGTAGCGGAAGAATTTCTTTTTCCAGCCTTGCTATGATAGAAGATTTTGCAGCCATACTTGTTATTAAACAATATGCAATACTACTAAACTATTTAGTAATAAAATTGCTTAATAATTTAGTATTTCTTAAGTATTGATTATTAGCTCCTTATCCGATAGTATTAAAAATTTGTACAGCGCTCAAAAATTTTTAAGATAAAAACGATTTATATTTCGAATACCTGTAGCCTATGTCCCGGATTGGTCCCTATTTGTTTATTTTAGGGTAATAAAGATTTTATTGGTTATAAAAGGTTATTCTTTATTAGTTTGCTTTTATAATTCTTTTTAAAAATATTTCATGTATCTATATCATGATTACTCTTTTTTACAGCTATGTTTCAAAATACTGATAATTTCTCATTTTTTAAATGAAAAATTATCAGTATTTCCTAAAGCTATCCAAGATGTTATTAAAAAATACGTGGCAGAAAGAGACAGAAATGCGAGGATACTTTCTAAATTATTGTTGATGGATGGCTTATCTTATTTTTTCCCAAATGAAAAAATAGATCTGGCGTTATTACAAATAATAGGTAAGCAAGTGTATCAAAATTTTCCTATTCATTTTACAAGTTCACATAGTGAAGATTTAGTTATTGTGGCATTCTCAGCAACCGGGCAAATAGGCATTGATATAGAGTTTAAAAAAAATATTGACACCGGGATCTTTGTAGATTTCTTACATGTAAACGAAGAAAAATCCATAGAAAAAAGTTTCAATAAAATAGCTCTTTTTTATTCTCTCTGGACTAAAAAGGAAGCACTGATTAAATCATGCGGTATAGGAATAAATGCAGATTTTAAAACGATTGATTGTTCTAAGGATAAAACAGACTTTAATAACCAAACTTACTTTTTTAGAGAAATATTGTTGGATGATAATTACAGCTGTTATGCTGCTAGCACACGAAAAAAAATAATTCTAGATTATAAAGAAATTTTTCTTGATTACAACAACCATTTTTCATAAACCAATCTAACAACCCTATATCCTTTATTTTCCAGCCAATGTTGCATAGTCTTGTTGTTATTTAATGTGTAGCGTATTATTCTTCTTATTGGTTGTTTTGAAAAACTTTCTATGAAAGCATTATTGAGTTTGCTATACACTCCTAAATTTCTGTACTCCACTTTTACAAAGCCCTCCGAAATATACAAATCGTCTCCGCTACCAATTTCAAAATTACTATTGTCCTTATTTTCTATAAAACCGAAAATAAAACCAATTGTTTTATAAAGATCCTTTGCTACAAAAAATTTTCCCTCAGCTTCTTCCTCACATTCAATCATATACCGTAAATATTCGTCTTTAATATCTTCCCAATTAGCTGTTTTGATATTTAACGAAAGCTCCGAAGCATGCAACGCACCTACCAATTCATCCACTATGCTCAAATTATCCTTTATTCCAATTTGATTTATTACTATTTCCTGGCTCATACTTTTTTAAAAATTATTAAAATTTTAATAAGCGCATCCGGTACTACTTCATCTTTACCGGACTTCCAATCCAGTCTGTATTATCAGGTAATTCCTCCCCTTTCATTAATAACGATAAAGAATCTATTGTTACGTAGTTTCCGATTTTACTATCGTATAAAATTATAGAATGGGAACCAATACTAGTTCTTTTACCAATATTTACAGAACCAATTTTCATTACTCTGTCTTCAAATAAATGTGTCTGAGGCCCACAGCCCTCATTTAACATTGCCTCATCAGCAATGCTCACCATATCGTATTCTGTAATATCGGTTGTATTTAGCCATACTCTTTTTCCTACTTTAACCCCTAAAATTCTCATCATCATCGGTAACCACATGGTACCACGCAGTTGGTCTAGGAAGAAAATTACACTCAGTGCTTCATACACGCAGGTTACAGCTTCGCTAAACCAAACTTTGTAATGATACATAGGCAAAGCGTTTCTTTTATATTTTCCAACAAAAATCCATTTAAGTAATACAGTGAATAAAAATCCCGGAACTGCCATAAATCCTAAATAATAAAAAGGAAGTAAAAGCAAGAGTTTAGGGATACTTTCTTCTAACAGATCGTGGCTAAAAGCAATAAACAATACGGAACTAATCATTACTACTGTTTGTGGAATTATGATCCTCAATGCTTCTACAAATCCCCTGGCAATTTTTATTTTTAAAGCAGGTGTAAAAGTTTCGTTTTTATCAAAGCTTTCCATTCGTTGCCGCATCGGCAAACCAATAGGAGGTGACCCAAACCAATCTTTTTCATTGCTGTTTTGTAGTTGCTCAGCAGTAGGCGGTTTCGATAAAACACCAATAAGCATATTGTCGCCAAGTGAATAACATTGTGGAATTACGGCGCTGTTCCCAACAAAACTATTGTTGCCAATAATAGTTTTTTCTAAAATCAATTCTTGATTTCTTACATCATGTTCGCCCAAAATTACCGCGTCTGCAATAAAAGAATTGTCACCAATTTCCAACAGATGGTGAGTAACATCACTTGCGGTTGAGATCTCAGCATTTTTACCAACTTTAGCGCCTAATAATCTGTAGAAAGTTGAGATGTAAATACTGGCATACAATGGATGTAAAACAATTAAAGACAAATTCATCAACTGATCTTTAAACCATTTTTTGTAATAAGTTAAACTATACACCGAATAGGTGCCGGCCTTCATGTTTATATTGCATAAACGGGAAAGACCACTAATTACCAATACAAACAGTAATAAATAGCAAATCGATAAGATTGGAGTTTGCCATAAATAAGTGAAATCATAATTATCTGCATTATCATCCAACACATACAAAGTGTACAACGTAGGAAACAAAGGGAGAATTACGATTATTGGAAATAAGAAGAGAGAGAAAAAATAAATTACCGAGTAGTAATTTCTTTTAAACTTTGAAACTGTGTTTACAAAAGGAAATTCATTTTCTGGAATCGTTTTAATTTTAACAGCAGGACTGCCGTTCCAAATTTCTCCTTTCCCTATTGCTTGGTTCGGTTGTAAAAAACTTAAATCCTGCAATTCACTGTTTTCTTCCATCACTGTATTTCCACCCACTACTGCAGAAGATCCCAGATAAACATTTGCTTTTATATGGACGTTACGCAATTTGAGCCAGCCATTTTCAACAGTTGCATTATCTATTACACAGCCAGAACTTGTACTTACATTTTCGTCAATCGTTAATAAATCTTCCGCTCCAATTTGTAAAGCACTTAATGTAGCAGATGCGTGCACTTTTACGCCTAACATTCGTAAATATTTTGGATACAAAGCAGTGTCGACAATAAATTGCGAAGGAAGTAAACGCTTCATTGCCTGCCAAAGCCACCATCGGTAATAGTGCCAACCCCACAGTCTGTAATCGCCCACCTTAAATTTTCCTAAAAACAACCTTTTAAATACTAAAATAAATGTTGAAAAAATAAGTGGAATTAAACTGTATAATATAAATGCACTAAAAAGAGCATTCGCATGTCCATAATCATTTACTACAAAATAATAATAACTTAAATAGGGAAAGAAAATCTGAATGGCTAACAGTCCGTAAATAAAAAATAAGCTAATGGTTTGCGCTAGATTACATAAATAGTATTGCGTATTTGATACACGGTTAAATGATTGTCTTTTATAGCTAGTTTCTGTTTGGGATTTTTCTAAATTTTCTGTAAACGCCTGTAATGGTCGATGGGTATAAATATCTTTTAAAGAAGCATTTTTTATGTTGGCTTTTTGTCTCAAATGAGAAACTAATGTGGCCGCCAGTAAAGAATGCCCACCTAAATCAGTAAAGAAATCTTTTTTTAAACTGATTTCTTTACCAGGAAAAACAAATTCTAATGTCTTTATAACTTTCGTTGAAACCGAATCAGTTTCATTAAAAAATAATTCTTTTGTGGTATGGCTGGTTTGAGTAAATGATTCAGGAAACGGTAATTTTTTTCTGTCCGTTTTTCCGCTTGGCATTAAGGGCATTGCCTGTAGTTCGACTATTACAACAGGTACCATGTAAGGCGCCAAAAAGGAAGACAATCTCTTTCGAATATCACCCTCATTAAATGTATATCCTGTTTGTAACTTTACATATCCAACTAATTGTTCCTGTTGGTTACTGTCTTTTCTTATTGCTACAGAAGCTGCTGCAATTCCCTCTAGTTGATTTATTCTGTTTTCAATTTCCCCGAGTTCGATTCTATAACCCCTGAGTTTTATTTGGTCATCAATTCTACCTTGAAAATCTATAAACCCATTTTCCTGAAAAACAACTGCATCACCGGTTTTATAAATTCTGTCTCCATATATTTCAGAGAATGGATTTGGTAAAAATTTTTCTGTGGTGAGCTTTGGCAAATTAAAATATCCTTTACTCACCCCCGGTCCTGAAATGATCATTTCACCGCGTTCGCCTCTCGGAACGATTTCCATATTTTCATTAACAACTGCTATGTGATAATTTGGTAAAGGGTTCCCGATAGTTATTGCATCGTCTTCCTGCAATAATGCTATATTAGAAGTAACGGTTGTTTCAGTAGGACCATAACTATTGTAAAATTTTCTATATGGTTTAGCCCATTTTTTCAGTACCTGCGGTGTGCAAGCTTCTCCTCCGGCATTTACTATACGCACAGACGGCACTTCATCAATAATGGCTAAAATACTGGGAACCGCATGTAAAACGGTAATTTCTTCTTCAACCAAAACGTTGCTTAATTCATCAATTGCTTTAACTGTAAATTCATCTGCTATCCATATAGTAGCACCGACAAATAAACTAATCCAAACTTCTTCGCACCACATATCAAATGATATAGAAAAGCCCTGATATACTTTATCATTGGAATTAATTTGAAGAACATCATTTTCTGCACGAATTAGATGGCATATATTCTTGTGTGAAATCAAAATTCCTTTTGGTGAACCTGTGCTACCTGATGTAAAAATTACATAAGCGATGTTTTCATAGGAAAATATTTCAGAAAAAGGAGCTTCAATATTTTTGTTAAAAGTGGGTATCGTTAATGGCTCACAATGGATCCCCGCATCTGTATCTGAAAAATAACCTGTAACATTTATATCAGTAAATACTTTTTGAACTCGTTCTTTTGGCATTTCCTTATCTATAGGAACATAAGACGCACCGGTTTTTAAAATCCCTAATATAGATACAGTAAGTTCGAGAGACCTTGGATACCAAAGCCCTACAGCGTCGCCCGCTTTTACGCCTTTAGCTTGGAGGTACAAAGCAACTTGACTACTCCACTCATCTAGTTCTTTATAAGTGATAGATGCGTCTTTAAAAATTAAAGCTTTTTTGGAAGCAAACTTTTCAAAAGAGGTTTTTAGCAAATCGATCAAGGTTTCTTCTTTGATAAACTCAGGTGCAACTTTACCCGAAATAAAACTTTTTAAACCCATGAAATTCTTTTTGCGTGTAAATTTAGTTGGTATCAACTATTAGATGTATAGATAAATCTATAAAAATCATTCCAATTCATGCAGGAGATGTAAAACGTTTCGACAGGGTCGCTCATAAAACATGAGTATTACTAACTAACGGATAATACAATCCTGTATTGATTTTGCAACTTTACACTTTATCGCCACCATTAATTTAATATATATTCTATGCAACAATTCTCATTTCTTTTTCAACCAAAGAAATCATTCTACTCTATAAACCGGATACCTCATGTGTGCTTTTTCGTAATGCACAGAGTTTTTATAAATATAATTCAGAATGGCTCCTGCATTCTTTGCAAATTCCGGTTCTGCTGCTTTTTTTTCGGCAAGTTTTTGTCGTAATGCTGGATCCTTTTTTAGAACATCGGCTGCTTTATCTTCCCAACGGTAATCGCTATAACCTTCTTTTTGCTGTAGAATGGCATCAAAGAAATTCCATGCAAAAAAGCTGTCATCGCCTGTAGGCTCAAGCATTTCAATAATGTATCTGTTGCTGGGTTGGTTAAGTTCTACTACATAATCGCCTTTTAAGAAGGTTGTATTTTCGGTCAGCTTCGTTGTTTTTACCCCGTTATTACCATGGTGTTTTTCATAAGGCGTAGGTCTGCTTTTGTATTCATCTATTCTATAAAAGCTTGCAGAAATATTTGTGTCTCGTAAAAGTTTGCGTGTTTTTATCCCGTTTAATTCCAAGCGCTCCACCACATCATACCATCCTGCAGGAATAATATATGCTTTGGGTTTTTCAATAATGTTTTCGGGCTTAAAATAATTAAAGAATTTTATTTCTCTGCTGTAGGGTTTGTTTCGGTTGTAAAACATTTTGGTTAACCCGGTGGCTTCACTTATCGCTGTATCTTGTTCATATCCTTTAAACAAAATGCTGCTGTTTTTTGTTTTATCAATTGTCCATTTTAAAGGAAACTGTTTTTGCGTAAGCATTTCAGCCGCGGCTTTTTTTCTTACAGCTAATAATTCTTGTGCTGATGACGAAGCTTTGTTAATAAAGGTTTCCATCAAATCGTAGGTTGATTTAACTCTTTCTCTGTAAGGTTTAAGCATATGCGTTTCCGGTATAAAAGAAAAAGTCCCAAACAGTGCTGCATAGCCTGAACTGTACCTCGGCGTTTCGTAAAACATGGTAATCCCTTTATTAAAATCTGCACCATCAAATTCTACATAAGGTATTAGATCCCATTTCTTTTCTTTCATGCCTGCATAAATCTGCGGTTCAAAAACATTTCTCAACCAAGTACCTGCGGTAACTCCAAGCTTTTCATATTGAGTTGTAATCAATGTCATCGTATGCTGGTAATCTGCGCCATCGCTCACATGGTTGTCTATAAAAATATCAGGGTTAAGCCAATGAAATAATTTCGCAAAGGCTTTCGCCTCTTTGCTGTCATTCTTTGTAAAATCTCGGTTAAGGTCAAGATTTTGTGAGTTGCCTCTAAAGCCATATTCCACAGGTCCGTTTTGGTTGACACGGGTTGAAGAATTTCTATTTAAGCTACCTCCAATATTATATATAGGAATCACTGCCAGGACTATATTATCAGGCAGATTTATTTTTTTATTTTTTATATCTCTCACAAGCATCATACTTGCATCTATTCCATCCGGCTCGCCGGGGTGTATGCCGTTGTTAATCATAATAACCACTTTGTTTTTTTTATGCCATTCGTTGGGATCAAAACTTTTATCAGTACTTACCAGTACAATATGTAATGGGTAACCAGCATCACTCATCCCACCTTCTTTCATTAAAATATTGTCTGACGAGTTGTCGAGTGCTTTATAGAAATTAATAGTTTCAAAATAAGTAGCAGTTTCGATGCCATTGCTGTTTTCAAACCTCGTTTGCTGTGCAAATGAGAAGTTTGCAAATAAGCAACAAATAAAAATAGATGGAATACGCATAATCAAAAATAAGTGAAAGCACTTATGAAAAGTTAGACCAACAAAAAACCCGTCAATTTAAATTGACGGGCTATATTATATTTTATCAACTACTATTATTTTGCCAGTGCATTAACCTTTCTTGCCAATTTGCTTTTCAGATTTGCCGCTTTGTTTTTATGAATAGTACCACGCTTAGCCAATTTGTCTATCATAGATGCAACTGACGGCAATTTATCAGATGCTGCAGTTTTTTCATCTAAAGCTTTGATATCACGAATTGCATTACGTGTAGTTTTACCATAATAACGGTTACGATCTCTACGTTTTGAGCTTTGTCTTACGTCTTTTTTGGTTGCTGCGTGATTTGCCATTGTTCTTATTTTTGGATGGCAAATGTAAGATTATAATTGTAAAATCTGTCAAAAGATACCAAAAAATTATTTTAGGCAGAAGTAAACCTACAAATTGCATTGAATGCCTCCTAAAATCCACCTTCCCGGCATAACTGAACCCAACAGATCACTGTATTTTCT
>JANXTN010000019.1 GCA_025352435.1 Ferruginibacter sp.
TTATTAAACGAAACAATTGTGACATCTTTACCTTCTCTTTTCACAAAACATTTGCCGATGGGCAAAACATATTCTTCCTCTGGCACGTCGCCTTTTTCACCATACATCACTTCACTTTCCATAAACATTACCGGATCATCATCTCTAATTGCCGCCTTTAATAACCCCTTCGCATCATAAGGATTGCTAACAGAAATAACTTTTAACCCAGGAATATTTGCATACATACTTTCAAATGCTGTACTGTGTTGTGCACCTAATTGTCCTGCACTACCATTTGCTCCTCTAAAAACAATTGGGCAACCAACCTGTCCGCCGCTCATTGCAAGCATTTTAGATGCTGTATTTAAAATTTGATCTAATGCAAGTACTGCAAAATTCCAAGTCATAAATTCTACAATTGGCCTAAGCCCATTCTGCGCAGCGCCAACAGCAATCGCAGTAAAACCAAGTTCCGCAATAGGCGTATCAATAATTCTTTTCTCGCCAAATTCTTCCAGCATCCCCTGGCTCACTTTGTATGCGCCATTGTATTCTGCCACCTCCTCTCCCATTAAAAAAACTCTGTCATCCTTTCTCATTTCTTCCTGCATGGCCTCTCTGAGAGCCTCTCTAAACGCTATTTGACGCATAAATTGTGTTGAGTATTTAGTTTAAAGTATTAAAATAGTATTTAATAAACATTGAGCAAATTTATTGTATCGACTTTACATGAGCAAAAGATAACCAATCCGTATTTGACCAGTCCGTTTTTTGTTGACATCTATTCATAACTTTTTAGACATCTTTAAAATTAAATACTCAATTTAGTATTCTCATATTTTAATTCTTTATATTTTGATTTTAGCCGCAATAGATATTGGGAGCAATGCTGCACGATTGCTCATTAATGATGTACAAAAAGTAAAAGACGGCAAAACTGTTTTTAATAAACTTAATCTTGTCAGGGTGCCGCTCAGGTTGGGATTTGATGTTTTTGGAAGTAAAATAATCTCGCCTGAAAAAAAACAAATGTTGGTAGAAACCATGAAATCCTTCAGACACCTCATGAATGCGTACAATGTGGAAGCATTAAAAGCATGCGCAACAAGTGCCATGAGAGATGCGCAAAACGCACAGGAAATAATTGCAACCGTACAAAACGAAGCGGGGATCTTAATTGAGGTGATAGACGGAGATATGGAAGCTAACCTTATTTATGAGAACCATGTGGCAGAGAATATGGACAACGATCATAGCTATATGTACATTGACGTCGGGGGAGGTAGTACAGAAATTTCATTTTTCAGCAATGGTATTTTGACTTATAAAAAATCGTTTAATATCGGCACCATTCGCCTTCTCAAAAATATGGTGACTACTGCTCATTGGGAAGAACTAAAAAATACAATCAAGGCTGTTACTAAGGATCAAAAAGCAGTTATTGCAATTGGCAGCGGAGGTAATATCAATAAAGTTTTCAGTTTGAGTAAAAGGAAAGATGGCAGACCATTGCCTTTAGAATTGCTTAAGGAATATTTAAACGAATTAGAGCCCATGTCTCTTAAACAGCGCATTACAAAATATGAGTTTAGAAGCGATCGTGCTGATGTAATTGTGCCGGCACTTCAGATTTATGTAAACGCAATGCGATGGGCCGGTGCGGATGAAATCTACGTTCCTAAAATTGGATTGGTAGATGGTTTAATTCAGCATCTTTGGGAGGAAGTGAAAAGGTAGACATTCAAAACGCGGAGACTCAAAGACGCTAAAATTAAATCCAAAATGTCTAACGCTCATTCCAATAAAAAATATCTCGATTTAATTTTGCGCCTTTGCGCCTTAGCGGTAAACCTAACTAACACATGTCCATACACAAAGAAGTAAAAAAAATAACTACCAATACCCTGCAAAAAATGAAGGCGGCAGGAGATAAAATTTCAATGCTTACTGCATACGATTTTTCTTTTGCCAAAATCTTTGATGCAGCTGGTATAGAAGTTATTTTGGTGGGCGATAGCGCCAGCAATGTAATGGCAGGCAACGAGACCACTTTGCCTATAACGATGGATCAAATGATCTACCATGCGCAAAGCGTTGTTCGTGGCATTGATCGGTGTTTGGTGGTTGTAGATATGCCTTTTGGTTCTTACCAAGGCAATAGTACCGAAGCGCTAAACAATGCCATTCGTATTATGAAAGAAACGGGCGGCCATGCCATCAAATTAGAAGGTGGCGAGCATGAAGTAGAATCCATAAAACGCATTGTAAACAGCGGCGTGCCTGTCATGGGGCATTTAGGTTTAACACCGCAAAGCATTTATAAATTTGGCACCTACACAGTTCGTGCAAAAGAAGAAGAAGAAGCCGCACAACTTAAAAAAGATGCATTACTGTTACAGGAAGCTGGTTGTTTTGCAATTGTGTTGGAAAAAATCCCCGCTAGTCTTGCTGCAGAAGTTACTGCAAGTTTGCACATCCCAACCATTGGTATTGGTGC
>JANXTN010000021.1 GCA_025352435.1 Ferruginibacter sp.
CTATCGCCTGATAATAATGAACGAAGACACCTTTGAAGAAGTGGTAAAATTCAAACTTACCCGCATGGGTGTTTATGTAGTTTTGAGCACCATATTTATATTGATGGTAGGGCTTACGGCAGCGCTTATAATATTTACACCTCTTAAATATTACCTGCCGGGCACCGGTATGGGAAACGCAAAACAAGTAAAAGAATACAGAGAATTAAAAATAAGAACAGACTCCATGGAGCAAACGCTAAAATATCAAGACAATTATTTAAAAAATATTGAAAAAATATTAGAGGGTAACGTAAAAGCATTGGATACCAATAAAATTATCTTACCTAAAGTTGAAAATTCCAATGATTAATAATCTGCCTGACAAGAAGAAAACAGATAACAGTCTTTTGTGGAAATATGCAGGTTTTGCAACACAGTTAATAATTGCACTTGGCCTGGCAGTATATGCAGGTATAAAACTTGACAGTGTCTTAAAATTTAAAAACCCGGTGATCGTTTGGGTGTTACCATTACTTATTATAGTAGTGCTTATTTACAAGGTAATAAAGGATACAGCTCCCAAAAAATAATTACATGAAGCTATTTGGTAAAATGTTGTTGCCTTTATTTTTAATATTTATCGCATTAATGATATTTATTGTAAGCGCAGGTGAACTTTGGCGCAAATACAATATAGATACAAGCGTACTGCTTGGTGCTAATATCCTTTTTATGGGAACAGGATTGCTTGTTTTTTTTATACAGAAAAATGCGCTCCACAATAAAAATCCAAATGTTTTTATTCGCAGTGTAATGGCGGGTATGATGATAAAAATGTTCAGTACTGTTATTGCAGTGCTGGCTTATGTAGTAATTGTAGGGTTAACTTACAATAAGAAGGCAGTTTTTATTTCACTTTTTATGTACCTGATTTATCTTGCTGCCGAAGTATTTGCTATCTCAAAAGCGAACAGTAAAAAAAATGTCTAAGAACAAAGTTGATTTTTCTGCATTAAAAGATTATCTACCGGACGGAAGTTTTGAATTAGTTATGGATTATTTACACAATTATAAAATTCAACTAACAGTTACAAGAAGCCGAAGCAGTATTCTGGGTGATTACCGACATGCACACCTCAACAAAGGGCATCGAATTAGTGTAAATGGTGACCTAAACAAATATTCATTTTTAATTACACTATTACACGAAATAGCACATCTTTTCACATTTGTAAATAATCCAAAACGAGTGCAGCCCCATGGCGCAGAATGGAAATCCAATTTTGGCGATATACTTACTGTATTTATTACAAAAAATATTTTCCCGCTTGATGTTCAAGCGGCTCTTTTATTTTCACTAGATAACCCTGCGGCTAGCAGCTGCAGCGATGAAAAGTTGTTGAGAGTTTTGAAAAATTACGATCAAAAGAAAGATGAAATTTATTTTGTAGAACAGTTACTAGTGGGGCAACATTTTAAAATAAAGGGGAATAGAATTTTTGAAAAAGGGGAACAGATAAGAAAAAGATTTAAATGCAAGGAGGTAGCAACGGGAAAATGGTACTTATTCAGTCCGGTTTCGGAGGTAAAAAAAACGGGGTAAGTTGCCCAAAAAAAATCTGATTATTTTATGCTAACGCTCAGCAGGTTAATATTATAAAGTAAAAGGCATTATCTTACATTTAAAATAAACCTAAGAAGTATTTGCAACCTATTACAAAATACAGTGAAGAAGAACTTGTAGCACTTCTCAGAGTTCAGGATCAAACAGCATTTTCTTATTTATATGATAATTATGCAGCCGCCTTAAACGGCATTATCATTAGAATGGTTGATGACACTCAGCTTGCGGAGGATATTTTACAGGAAGCCTTTTTAAAAATCTGGAATAACTTCAAGCAATATGATACCGGTAAAGGAAGGCTTTTTACCTGGATGATCAATATAACCAGAAACCTTACCATTGATACTTTGCGCAGTAAAGGTTACAAAAAAGGGAAAAAAATCTCACAGGACGAAAATTCCGTAATTACATACCAGGATAAGAACTTTACTTCTGATAGGTTTGATACAATTGGACTTAGAAAACAACTACAATACCTCAAGCCAGAACAAAAGGTGATAATCGACATGGCATATTTTAACGGCTTCACGCAAGAAGAGATTTCTAAAGAAATGGAAATCCCTCTTGGTACAGTAAAAACCAGAATGCGAACTGCCATTATTGAATTAAGAAAATTGTTGCAATAATAAAATATAAGTGAATAAACAAGAAATCATATCATCAGGTCTTTTAGAAATGTACGTCATTGGCGATGCATCTCCTGAAGAAACAGCACAAATAGAGCAACTTCGCTCTACTGATGCTGATATAAATAATGAAATTTTAAATATAGAAAAATCGCTAGAAGTTTATGCGTTTGCAAATGCTGTTAGACCTTCGTCTTCTGTTAAAACTGAATTATTTTCATCATTAAATTTCAC
>JANXTN010000065.1 GCA_025352435.1 Ferruginibacter sp.
AAAAATTCAATCATTGAAAGTTTAAAAAACAATGCTTTTATTATAAACGCTTTTGAAACAGACAAGATATCCAGTACAACGCTGAGTGAACCAATGAAAACCATGCTCGTAAATGGCTATACACCTACAAGAAGCGGCGACATTCAGTTTATAGTAAAACCGGGTTATTTCGATGGAGGATTAAAGGGCACAACTCACGGATTATGGAATCCTTATGATGCACATATTCCATTGTTATTTTACGGCTGGAATATAAAGCCAGGTAAAACAAACAGAGAAACATACATGACTGATATTGCTCCTACACTTGCTGCGCTATTACATATTCAAATGCCATCAGGTAGTGTGGGGAAGGTGTTAGTAGAAGTCGTAAAGTAAATTTTAAAAAATATCTTTTACATCAAAAATTAATTCAGGAAACAAAACACTTTTCATTTTATCATCTTCTGTCAAAGGCTTGAGGCCAATAAATTTTTCATTGTGTAAACTGTAAATAAAAATTGCTTTTTCTGTAGGTTCTACAATCCAATATTCTTTCACGCCATTCTCTTCATACAAATCGAACTTAATACCCATTTCTTTTTTGGAATTACCCGGTGACAAGATCTCTACTATTAAGTCTGGTGAGCCATTACAGCCTTTTTCGTCCAACTTATTTTCATCGCATATAACACAAAGATCAGGCTGTACTACAGTTATTACCTTAGTGTCATTTGATTTAGATTTTACAAGCCTCACATCAAAAGGAGCTACAAATAAGTTGCACGTTGTATCTAAAAAAAAACTATCTAGTTTTCTGGTTACTCTAAGCGAAATCTGTTGATGAGATGAACTTGGTGCAGGACTCATTCTAACTATCTTCCCTTTTAATAATTCTACCCTTTCTTTAAACTTCCACTTCAAATAATCTGCATAAGTGTATGATCCATTAAGGTCAAGTTGATTTATATCTGTTATAGCTACGCCCATGAAAAGTTACATTTTGTTATTTCAAAGATAATTTAAAAACTATATTATAAAAAAACGCCCCGAAATTCGGAGCGTCTTAAATCTTTATTTATTAATAAATTACAGTTGTACTATTATTTTGTCCTTGCTGTTTTTCACAACTACAGTCTGGGTTTTGCTGCCTTCGGCCTGCTTACCGGTTCCTTGCGGATCAAACTGCGAAATAGGATTGAGCAATGAGGTAAAAGTTGGTTGCATATTCACGCCTGAACCATTTACCTGCACCTGGCTCGTATTATTAAAGCCATGTAATACAACTGCAATGTTGTTAAATTTTGAATTCATTTTGCCATCAACATTTTCAAAAATTATTTGATTGCTTGCTGCATTGTAAATGATGTTTCTTTTATAAAACACACCTTTTTCGTAATCAAAACTTTTACCATCATCTTCATAATAAATAAAATTGTTGTTTACATTACCTTTATAAATATGCACCATTAGTGTATCTGTAGGTGCTATTATTGTTGACTGCACGAGAGATTGCATAGGAATAATGCTGCTTTCTTTCACATATACCGGCAACTTTGCCAAACCTAAATCAGAAGTTTTATCATTATTGCCTTTTATCATTTCATCATTATATAAATCATACCAGTTACCTGCAGGAAAATATACTTTTGCAAAATCTTTTCCACTCTCAACCGGCGCTACCATTATTGCGGGACCAAATAAAAACTGGTTTTGAAATGTTCCATTGTACACATTTTTATCAAAAGTATTATCAATAGCCAATGATCTGTTTACCGGTAAACCGCTTTGCGTTGATTCATAAAAACTGCTATACAAATAAGGCAATAATTTATAACGGAGAGAAATATAATTACGGGCAATTTCTGTTACCTCTTCCCCATAGGCCCATGGTTCGGATGATTTAGAATTTACTCCAGTATGGTTTCTAAAGTAAGGAATGAATGCGCCAAGCTGCATCCAACGAGCATACAAACCAATTGTCGGATTTCCTGTAAATCCACCTACATCCATTCCAGTAAAGGATACACCACTCAATCCCAAACTGTTTATCAATCTCACGCCTGCCAGCATATGACTGTCTTCAGATCTATTATCGCCTGTCCATATAGCTGCATAACGCTGCAGGCCTGCGTAACCTGAACGTGTCAACACAAACGGTCGCTCAGTAGCAGACTGCTCCCTGTAACCTTCGTAACTTGATCGGATCATTTCTAAACCATACACATTTCTACCTTCTAAATGTGATGCCTTTCTACCTTCAAAATCAAACACAATGTTGCTGGGCATTTTCTGTCCCCATGTGGCTATTTCATTCATATCATTCCACACACCGCTTATTCCATTATCTACAAAAAATTTCATCTCATTTCTCCAATATTTTCTTCCGGCATCACTTGTAAAATCAGTAAAGTTGCACCATCCCGGCCATACCTGGCCTGCATAATTTTTTCCATCTGTATACTTTAAATAAACACCTGCCTTCAATCCTCTTTCGTAGGCAGCTGCGCCAGGTTCTATTTTAATTCCAGGATCAACAATAACTGTCGTTTTAAAACCCATTGATTTTAGTTGATCGGTTAAACCTTTTGGGTTTGGAAAACGTTCTTTGTTCCATGTAAACAATTGGTATTTATCCATGTAATGAATGTCAAGTGTAATACCATCTGCAGGTATTTTTTTCTCACGCAATGTTTGAGCAATGCGCAATACTTCTGTGTCAGGATAATAACTGTAACGGTTTTGCTGATAACCTAAACTCCACAATGGCGGCAGTTTCATGCGGCCGGTAAGAGCCGTATAAGACTTGATAATATCTGCAACTGTTTTGTGGTAAATAAGATAATAATTCATTTCGCCGCCATGTGCACCAAAAGAAGAAAAACGATCGTTGCTCGCACCAAAATTAAAATCAGACTGGTAAGTGTTGTCCATAAAAATACCATAGTTCACATTGTGGTGAATGCCTATGTAAAATGGAATAGTTGAGTAAATAGGATCCTGCCCGGTGCTGTAACCATAAGCATCTGTGTTCCAGTTTGTGTAGCCGTTTCCTTTTCTGTCAAGGTCACCCGTTTT
>JANXTN010000070.1 GCA_025352435.1 Ferruginibacter sp.
GCGTCCTAAAACAGATTCTGCGGCTGAGATAACTTGGCGCACTGAATAGCCGCCGCCATCTATTAAGCAGCTGGTAATTTTTTTTATTTTTAAATGAAGATGGAAAATAAAAAATATCGAGTGCGCCAGTTATATTCTCCAGTGAATTATGAAAATAGGCAGCTTCTTCTGCATCTCTTAAAATAACGAGGTGATTGGTTTGGGCCGTAATTTCCTGCGCATGTACTGCTGCTAAAATGAATTGTGAAGTACTTCCCTGCAGACCTTTTAAATGAAAATGCTGCGGTTTAGACAATGTGATTCCATCCGCAATTTTAAATATGCGGGGATCATTTTTGTACATACTCATCAACACATCTGCATTCATATCCTGGCGCAAATGTAAAATTCTTTAAATTAAAACTGCCCAATATCTACATTTCTAATTACTAAACTTCCTCAATTCGCTACAGAAATTTTCACATGCAGCAATTTTATAATTTACCAATTAACCCTATCTTTCAGAAAACTTACATTATGCTACAACCCTGGCAAACTGCAACCGTTATAAAGATTGAACAGCAAACTTATAATACCCGCCGTTTTTTTATACAAATACCAGAGGCAACTGCATTCGATTTTAAGCCCGGACAGTTTGTTACACTAGATTTACCTATCCACGAAAAGCCTAACAAACGCTTGAGAAGTTATTCCATTGCAAGCTGGCCAGATGGTAGCAATGTGTTTGAATTGTGCATCGTATTATTAGATGGCGGAGCAGGTACAACATATCTTTTTAATGAAATAAAAGAAGGCTCGCAACTCACTCTCCGTGGCCCTGTCGGTGTATTTACTTTAGATGAACATGACCTGGAAAATGATTTGTTTTTAATCTGCACCGGCACTGGCATTGCACCATTTAGAAGCATGTCCAATTACATTAAACTACACAGCCTATCACACAAAAATATTTACTTGTTGTTTGGCTGTCGCACAAAAGCAGATCTTTTATACTTTGAAGAATTAAAAGCATTAAGTGACAGCATGCCCAACTTTCATTACATTCCAACGTTGAGCCGTGAGCCTTGGGAGGGCGCAAATGGCTATGTGCATGAAGTGTATGAAAATGTCTTGATGGCAACCAACAAACCACCTGCAAATTTTATGCTTTGTGGTTGGCGAGCTATGATAGACGAAGCAAAGCTGAGAATCGTAAATTTAGGCTACGATAGAAAAGCAGTGCATTCGGAATTATACGGGTAGTGTGAATAATGAATTGTCAAAAATCATAGAGATAATTTTTCGCTTATTAGTTAACCTACGTAGTTAGTTTACTCCCAATTCCTAATTCCTGATCACAAATCCTGTAACAAAAAACTCTCCTTCATCCTTACCCCCCTCTCCGTCATTTGCAGTGTGCAGCATTCAATCGTGGGATCATGCTCAAAAAATAACACATAATCATTTTGTTGTGCTTCCCTAAGAAATGATTTTTTTTCATTCAATGTGGTCAATGGAAACATGTCATAAGCCATCACATATGGCAAAGGAATATGACCTGCAGACGGCAACAAATCTGCCATGTATAAAATTGTTTTTCCTTTATAGGTAAGCTGCGGGAGCATCATTGCTTCGGTATGTCCAAATACCTGACGAATCATAATACTGGCAGGAAAATCATTTGGATGGTCTTCAATAAATTTTAATTTTTCACTTTGTTGTATAGGTAAAATATTTTCTTTTAAGAAAGATGCTTTTTCTCTGTCGTTGGGCTCCACTGCCCATTGCCAATGCCTTGCATTGCTCCAGTAAGTAGCGTTTTTAAATGCAGGCGCAAGCTTGTCGTCTACTCTTTCTATTGCACCTCCGCAATGGTCAAAATGCAAATGGGTCAGCAACACATCCGTAATATCATCTTTTGTAAAGCCATGCTTAGCTAACGACTTTTCCAGCGTATCATCACCATGCATGTAATAGTGACCAAAGAATTTTTCATCCTGTTTATTGCCCATGCCAGTATCGACCAATATCAATCTTCCTTCGTCTTCTATCAGCATACAACGCAGTGCCCAGCTGCACATATTATTTTCATCTGCCGGGTTTATTTTATTCCAGATGCTCTTTGGTACCACGCCAAACATTGCACCACCATCCAATTTAAAATGCCCTGCATTTATGCTGTATAATTTCATAAAGAATTTAAATTTTTGTCTGACCTCTTTTGTGCGCTAATAGTTGTAAACAACAGCACTAAACCAATAATAAAAAATACCATTATTGCAAGCACGCTGTTACGCATATTACCCGTGAGTTCTTCTAACAATCCGAACGTAAACAGCCCGATTACAATAGCGATCTTTTCCGTTACATCATAAAAACTAAAGAAGGAGGCTGTATCTTTTGTTTCTGGCATCAGTTTGCTGTAGGTACTTCTGCTGAGAGATTGTATACCGCCCATTACAATTCCCACTGCAGCTGCTATAAAATAAAACTGTATCGTAGTTGTGGTTAAATAAGCTGCCATGCAAATAAATATCCACAACACAACTACAAATGCCAACACCTGCAAATTGCCAAATTTAGAGGCAAGTTTTGCCATTAAATATGCCCCCGCAATCGCTACAAGTTGGATGATAAGAATAGTAAGAATTAAATTTTTTGTGGGCATGTTTAATTCCTTCGCACCAAAGAGAGCAGCAGCCAACATAACTGTTTGCACACCCATGTTATAAAAGAAAAAAGATGTAAGAAATCTTTTAAGAACAGGCATTTCTTTTAACTGATTAAAAACTTTTTTTAATTCCATAAACCCATTGGCAAAAATATTTTTTTCAGGCCTGCTTATACTTGCTACACCTATTGGTAATCTATTAAAAGTTATTTGCGCAAATCCAAGCCACCAAAGCCCAACAAGCACAAAAGATATTCTTGCCGCCAATGCACCATCTTTCATTGTAAATACAAATACAAGGCAAATGATCTGTAGTATAACACTGCCAATATAGCCCATGGTAAATCCTTTTGCGCTCACCATATCTTGGTCTTTTTCTTCAGCTATTTCAGGCAAATAAGAATTATAAAATACAAGGCTGCTCCAAAAACTTATACATGCTATTACTACACATGCTATCCCAATGCCTAAGTTCATTTTTCCAGTAAAAAAGAAAAGACATGCACAGGCAATACTGCCCGTTGTGCAAAAGAATCGCATGAAATTTTTCTTGTTGCCTTTGTAATCTGCAATGGATGAAAGTATAGGGATCAAAATGGCTACCAGCAAAATGGCAAATGCAATGGCATAGTTATAAAGCGCAGTGTTCACAAACTTTCTACCTAAAAAGACAACCGTATCATCGCCACCTATTTTGGTAACACTCTCATAATAGGCAGGAAAAATAGTGGAAGTAATAACAAGATTATAAACAGAATTCGCCCAATCGTACATGGCCCATCCATTCACAATTTTTTTAGAAGCAGTTTGCATGGTAATAATTAAGAATGAAAAATTAATAATTATAAATGAAACAGCAACATTAAAAGTTAATAATACAATAAGTAAGTGCGAGGAATCTGCCAGAGAAAAAAAGCGTTAAGAAAATTGGGATGTTAGCCGTTAAGAAATGAAATCGATTTTACCCAGGCTTGAATTAGATACAAAGTTGGTAAGTCGCTCCAAAGCCCGGATTCATTCAAATGCTATGACTGATTTCATTTTAGACAAGCATTCCAATTTTCAGCTTTGTTTCTACAACCCTGATCTTTTTTGTTACTTTTTTGCATCAAGGCAAAAAAAGTAAATGAACACATTCCTATCTGTGAAATCAACACCTTTGCGATAGAAAACTATTATCAAATTTGCGTCTTAGCGCCTCTGCTGTAAATAAATACCTACCTCGCGATCACCCCCTTCCATATTAATAACAACAACAACACCCCCACCACGATCCTATAAACTCCCCATACTTTAAAACCATACCGCTTCACAAAATTTATAAAGAATTTTATAGCAATAATCGCTACAATAAATGCCACCACATTGCCTAAGGCTAATAACTTAATTTCTTCTTTTGAAAATCCTCCCGCTTCTTTATAATACTTTAGCAATTTGTATCCCGTTGCCGCAAGCATCGTAGGCACTGCAAGAAAAAATGAAAACTCAGCAGCTTCGCTGCGGGTAAGTTTTTGCTGCATACCACCGATGATTGAGGCTGCACTTCTGCTAGTCCCAGGTATCATTGCAAGGCACTGCCATAACCCAATCACGAATGCATTTTTTGGTTTTATCTCGGGTTCAGTATATATGCGTGGCCTTGTAAAAAGCTTATCGACAAACAACAAAATAATTCCACCAACCAACAGCGCTATCGCAACAGTAGTGGCGCTATCAAGCATAGCATCTATCTTTTTAGAGAACAGAAAACCAAGCACGAGTGCCGGAATAACACCAATAATCAGCTTCACAAAAAACTGCCATTTACTAAAATCAAAGAATTTTTTCCAATACAAAACAATTACAGAAAGTATAGCACCAAGTTGTATAGCTACCGTAAATACTTTTACAAAATCTGTTTCTGTTACATGCAGCAACCGCTCTGCTATAATCATATGCCCAGTAGAGGATACGGGCAAAAATTCTGTTAGCCCTTCTACTATTGCTATTACTATTGATTGTACTAAAGTCATGCTATATTCTTTTTAAATCAAACCACTATTTATAAAAAAACGCAGTAAGAATTTTACTTCCCCTGCGCTATCATTCGTTTTTATCTTTTGTCTTTAATCTTGTGTCTTTATCTTGTGTCTCACATCTAATATCTTGTGTCTAAATCTTAGACTTCTTCATTATCCCCACTATCTCCAAAATAAAACCAATAATAATCAGCAACGGCGCAATCGTAATTCTAGTTGTGCTGTAAACTTCCTTTGGGTCAAAAACTTTTGGGTCAGCGCTTTTACCACCGGCCATTAAAATAAAACCTAGTATGATAACAACAATTCCTGAAAGCATCCACATATAATTTTCCTTACCAAAAAGGTTGTTCATCACCATTGTTTTTTCTTTCTTTTCCTTCAGCATTTTATTTATTTAAGATTGCAATATAAAGTGTTTGTTTTAATATAGGTCGTCCAGCTTCATACGCAGGTATTTTATCACCGCTCTGTGTGTGCTTAATAGCGTAATGGCAATGCCCATTAAAATAATAATTGCAAACAACATAAGCAGCCCATTGTTATCATGAAGCACTTTAAACTCCGGTCTAAATTTTTCAATCAACATCACACAACCATACACAGCTGCTATCGCAATAAAAGATGCTATCAGTCCATTTATTACTGCACGCCTGTCTATCGGCTTGGCAATAAACCATCTCGTAGCACCCACCATCTGCATCGTTTTTATTATAAAACGGTTGCTGTACATGGCAAGTCTTATGGTGTTATCTATTGAAAACACAACAAGTGTGGTGAGAATAATTGCGGTAATCAAAAATATTAAACCCACCGTTTTCACAAACTTACTCACTTTCGTTACGGTCTCTGTAGGAAATTGAAATTCCGAAATTACTCCCGGATAAGTTGTTTGTAAATTTGCAGCCAGCATATTTAAACTGTCCTGCTCCACATGGTCGGCCTTAACGTAAAAATCTATGCTTTCAGGCAAAGGGTTGTTGCTCAAAAATTGTTTCCAGGTACTGTCATTCTCCTTGTTCCACTTTTGCATTGCCTTTTCTTTCGTTACATATTCTACCCTGTTGGCATAGGGCAACGCAGCAATGTATTGTGTAAGGCTGTCTATTTTCTTTTTAGATGCGTCTCTGTTTAAATAAGTGTGCACCTGTATGCTCTCTTTAAAATAATCTCCCGTTTTGCGCAGGTTTAGGAAAAACCACCCAACAATTCCAAACAAAAACAACACAAGCGATACGCCAATGATGGCACCCACATAACTCGACTTTCCTTTTTTGCTCGATCCTTTACCTAATTGCGCCATGTTGTAAATATTTAGTTAGAAATTATTAGGGTTGCCGACAAAAATAAAGGATTTTGTGTTGTTTAGTTTATTTTTGAACGCAAGCAGAAGTTTGATGTTCAAATATATTTATGCTAACCAAAACCGCTGCATATTAATTTGTTAAAAAAGTTTTTTGAAGAATTTGGGCGTGCCCATCCCGCACGGTAAAAGAGATAATGATCAGTTTAAATATTGAATACATTTCAAATGTGGGCGGGAATGGTCGGGCTATTCGCTTCTATCTTTTTTGTTCAAAGGCAACAAAAAAGGATATCCGCTGCTATCCCTCACGCACCCACGCATCACGATCATCATTATACTTTAAAGCCTAAAATGTACAGACAAAAAATTTAAGCAAATATTATGAACCACTAATACACAAAGAAGAAAAAAGAATCACAAAGAAATCCATAAAAATCAAAACAAATCTGTGAGCTAAAATCTCTCACTTAAAACTTACAACCTACAACTTATTACTCAACACAAATGGAATACAACTTCAGAGAAATAGAAAAAAAGTGGCAACAGAATTGGAAAAACACTAACGCTTATAAAGTAAGCAACAATTCACCCAAACCATCTTATTACGTGTTGGATATGTTTCCTTATCCAAGCGGTGCAGGTCTGCACGTCGGTCATCCTTTAGGTTATATTGCCAGCGATATTTTCAGCCGGTACAAAAGGCTCAAAGGCTTTAACGTACTGCATCCTATGGGTTTCGATAGTTTTGGTTTACCTGCAGAACAATACGCTTTGGAAACAGGACAACACCCCGCCGTTACAACCGAAAAAAACATTGAAACCTTCAAAGCCCAGCTAGATAAAATTGGCTTTTGTTACGATTGGAGCAGAGAGATCCGCACCAGCGATGCCTCTTATTATAAATGGACACAAAAAATATTCTTAGAATTATTTAATTCTTATTTCTGCAATACACAGAAAAAAGCAAGGCCCATTGCGGAGCTTATAGAAAAGTATTCAACCCAAGGTAAAAGCAATTTTTCCGCTGCAGAGTGGAATGCCTTTTCGCAAAAAGAACAGCAGGATATTTTGATGAAACGCCGCCTAGCATTCTCTTCCTTTGGAGAAGTAAATTGGTGCGAAGCTTTGGGAACAGTTCTCGCAAATGATGAAGTAGTAAATGGCGTGAGTGAAAGAGGCGGTCATCCGGTTATAAAAAAGAAAATGCGCCAGTGGTATTTGCGCATCACGGCATACGCAGATCGTTTGCTTCAAGGTTTGGAAACTGTGCAGTTCAGCGAAGCCATGAAAGACATGCAGCGCAATTGGATCGGGAAAAGTGAAGGTTGTGAGTTGCAGTTCGCCGTTAGCGATCAGGAGTCTGCAATCAATGTATATACAACGAGACCGGATACTATTTTCGGCGTAGATTTTTTAGTGGTTGCACCGGAACATCCCATTGTAAATAGTTTGGTTTCTGCAGAGCAAAAAACTGAAATTGACGAATATCTAAACTATGTAAAAAGCCGAAGTGATAGAGAGCGCATGAGTGAAGTAAAACAAATCACCGGCTGTTTTACCGGCGCTTATGCTACAAACCCTTTCAACGGAAAGCTAATACCTGTATGGATTGCAGAGTATGTATTGGCAGGTTATGGCACAGGCGCCATCATGGCTGTTCCTTGCGGAGACCAGCGTGACTTTGCATTTGCAAAGCATTTTAATATTCACATCACTAATATTATCGGTGAGCATTACAATGGTGAAGAAGCCAATCCAACCAAGGATGCAACCCTACAAAACT
This sequence comes from Ferruginibacter sp., assembly GCA_025352435.1. Classification (GTDB taxonomy): domain Bacteria; phylum Bacteroidota; class Bacteroidia; order Chitinophagales; family Chitinophagaceae; genus Ferruginibacter. The sequence continues at coordinate 7,758 of JANXTN010000070.1, forward strand.
CAGGCTTTTTAGATGGCATGCAAATGAAAGATGCCATCGCAGTTGCTATTAATAAAATTGAAGAACTCAACATAGGTAAGCGCAAAATTAATTACCGCATGAGAGATGCGGGCTTTAGCCGCCAGCGTTATTGGGGCGAACCTTTTCCAATTGTTTGGCAAGATGGTATGGCTATTCCATTAAATGAAAATGAATTACCGCTCGAACTTCCGCATGCAGAAAAATATGGTCCGGGTCCTGAAGGCGAAGGCCCGTTGGCAAATATGGAAGATTGGTGCCTCCCCAACCCCTCCAAAGGAGGGACTTACCGCCGTGAAACTTCCACCATGCCCGGCTACGCCGGTTCATCTTGGTATTTCTTACGTTACATGAATCCGCACAATACAGATACTTTCTGCGAGAGAAAAGTAAGCGATTATTGGAACCAGGTAGACGTATATGTTGGAGGTACAGAGCATGCCGTTGGTCATTTATTGTATAGCCGCATGTGGACGAAAGTGTTGTACGATCTAGGTTACATCGGGTTTGATGAACCATTCAAAAAGTTGGTAAATCAGGGAATGATACAAGGGAGTAGCAGGTTTGTTTATAGATTAGATAAGGTTCAATATAAGGACAGTTCAGTTGCTGCTAATCTAGCATTTATTATTACCAACTCTCCTGTTTCTTTATACATATCATTAAATAAACTCGAAGTTTATTTAAATGGAGACAAAGAAGATCTAATCAAAAATGAAATATGTAAACTCACAGGACTTCAAAGTATTGAACATGAAATCGAAAGTTTTAGTTTTAATAAAGTACATGTTGACGTGAATATCGTTGATGGATTTGAATTAGATATTTTAATTTTTGAGCAATGGAAAAGAGTTGACGGAGATTTGAAAAGAATTTTTTTACTTGAAGAAGATGGAAAATACATCTGCGGAGCAGAAGTAGAAAAAATGTCCAAGTCAAAATATAACACAGTAAATCCTGATGTTTTGGTTGACAAGTACGGCGCAGATACTTTCCGCATGTATGAAATGTTTTTAGGTCCCGTAGAACAAAGCAAACCGTGGGACACAAAGGGTATTGAAGGTGTTCACCGTTTCCTTAAAAAGTTATGGCGCCTGTTTTATGCAGATGCAAATCCTGCAACAAATGCTCCGGGCAAACAGGTCTGGAACGATGAAAAACCCACAGATGGAGAGTATAAAATTCTGCACAAAACCATCAAAAAAATTGAACAGGATACCGAGAACTTTTCTTACAATACTGCTGTTGCAGCATTTATGATTGCTGTAAACGAACTGGCAGATGCGAAATGTTTTAAGAAAGAGATCTTGTCGCAGTTATTGGTTATTCTTTCACCTTATGCACCGCACATTACAGAAGAGTTGTGGAGTTTATTAGGTTGCCAAGGTTCTATTTTAGATGCCGCTTATCCAACATTGGAAGAAAAATATTTAGTAGAAGCCACCAAAGAATATCCGGTGTCTATCAATGGAAAAATGCGTTCATCAATCAATTTGCCAACAGAAGTAACCGAAGAAGAAGCAAAGCAGGCAGTACTTTCCAACGAAGCTATTTTAAAATGGCTCGAGGGTAAAGATGTAAAGAAATTCATTTTCGTAAAGGGTAGAATGATAAACGTAGTTGTTTAATTTATAAAACCTTTTTAACCACAGAGTGAAGGGAGTCTTTTACAGAGTGGCAGGAGTATAGAAACTTTGGGTCCTCTGTGTTGTATTTCTTCTGCGCCCTCTGTGGCCATAAAACTCAAAACATTTACCTTCAACTTATGAACCAAGACCTTTTTTTCACACTTCAAAAGTACAAATCCACTTTTCATCCCGTAGTAAAAATTGATGCAGAAAAAGACAGCATAATTCCATTCGATTTTACAACCAACAACAAAGAAATCACACTGGAATTAATCTCTGACACACCTAAGTTTTCAACTTGGATAAATGAAAAATTAAAAGCCTCAAAAGCCACGTTTGGCATTGGCGGTTACAATGAAAACCGAACATTGTACAGCCGAAGTAAATTATTTACCGGTGTGTTGGCCCGCACCCTGCATTTAGGCGTAGATATTTGGGGCGCAGCAGGCACACCCGTCCATGCGCCGCTTGGTGGCATGGTTCACAGCTTTGCATTCAACGATCATTTCGGTGATTATGGTGCCACCATTATATTACAACACAATTTAGATACTACTGCTTTTTATACTTTATACGGGCATCTTTCTCTCTCCGATCTTACAGATATGCGTGTAGGTAAATTCGTGACAAGAGGAGAAGTATTTGCACATTTTGGCGAGCAACAGGATAATGGCAACTGGCCACCACACCTGCATTTTCAGGTAATACAAAATATGGATTTGCACACCGGAGACTACCCCGGCGTTTGCAGCCTAATTGAAGCTGAAAAATATTTATCAAATTGCCCAGATCCGAATTTAATGTTGAATCTTACCACAACTTAACTAAGAAACGCCAGCAGTTATTCTACATTTTATCTAAGAAAATAAATATTTCTTTGTAGGCGCCTTTCAGTTCCAATGCGCTTGGGCTATGAAAACCATCGGGCAGAAAAATTACTTTATTCTTTTTTTTATTTTCATTTAACAAATTGTCAAATTTTACAAATGTAGAAGCCGGCACTTGGTCATCTTTTGCTCCATGCCATACAAAGAAAGGCGGGTCATTTTTATCAAAGTAAGTTATCGGATTGTATTTAGCCACAGTATCCTTATTTGCATATCCATCGCCAACAAACAATGCGTTCCCTATATCTTTCATTACCGGCGTTTTATTATTCATAAAAACTTCTTCAACTACATCCAATCCATCTACTGGTCCTGAAAAATTAATAACGCAGGCAATACCAATTCCTTTGTACAATTTGTTAGGATAAACAGCATTGTTTGCTGAAGTTCCAACTATGCTGGCAATATGTGCACCTGCTGAAAAACCTGTTAGAATGATATTGTGTAAGTTTAACTGATAAGTCGCATTATTGGCTTTTAAAAAATTAAGCACCTCCGTTAAATCTCTTGTAGCCAGAGGGATTCCTCGCTTAAGCCTGTAGTTCACATTAACAACATTCATCCCTTTTTTTAAATAAGGTTGAATGTATCTTTCTTCTTTTGATTTATCACTGATGTAATATCCACCGCCATGGAGAAAAACGACTGTAAAATTTTTTTGCCTTAATTTCTTTGCATCATTAGAAAAATAAATATCTAATTGCTGTTCTTTGTCAACACCATAAGATACGTCCCTTTTCACGGTGTAGTTGGCCTTTATTTCGTCATTTGATTTGTCTTTAATAATAGCCAGTTTCACAGAACAGGCGTTAAAAATGACAAGAAATAATACACTAACTAAACAAATGATTTTACTCATGAAGGATAATTTTTTTTATGCTGATAACGGTATGTAAATCCTGTGACTTACTAACCGGTGCACCTTATTTATTTTATTTCATTTTTATAAACTACTCCGCCTTTCATTACAAAAGATACAGTTTCTAAAAGGGTGATATTGTTTAACGGATTTCCGACCACCGCAATGATGTCAGCATATTTTCCTTTCTCAATCGAACCTATCTTCTTACTCCATCCAAGCAGTTCTGCAGCTAGTACCGTTGCGGATTGAATAGCCTGCATTGGTGTTTGCCCAAACTGAACCATGTAAGCAAACTGCTTTGCATTTAACCCATGAGGAAAAACGCCGGCATCAGTTCCGAAGGCTATTTTTATACCTGCTTTTACAGCCTTACTAAAACTTAATCCCACAACTGGTACTATCATTCTTGCTTTATTCAATATTTTTTCAGGATAACCTTTTTTTGCAAACTCCTCTACAACATAATGGCCTACAAAAATGGTAGGATCATAATAGGTTCCTTTTTGTTTCATCAGCTCTATGCATTCATCGTCCAACAAACTGCCATGCTCAACAGATGCTACCCCTGCTTTAACAGCCATTTTTATTGCTTCCGTACCATGGGCATGCGCACAAGTCTTGCGTCCCCAACGTTTTGCTTCATCAACAATTGCATTCATTTCTTCCTGGCTGTACTGCGGTGCTCCCACACTTTCCTCTTCACTTAATACACCGGCGCTTGCACCAAACTTTATAACATCTGCACCATATTTTATATTATACCGAACCTGTTCTCTTACGCCTTCTATACCATCTGCAACTCCACTCATATGCGCAGGCATATTAAAATCGAGGTACGGAGAAAAGCCATTCATATCACCATGGCTTCCGGTTGATCCTATAAATAAAGTAGCCACCTGTAAACGTGGCCCCACAACATCTCCGCTGTTTATTGCATTGCGCAATGCTACATCAACAAAACCGCCGGCACCTACATCACGGATAGTTGTAAAGCCTGCTTCCAATGTTCTCCTTGCATATGTAGGTGCCATTATAGCATTGTCCACAGCTGTTTTACGAAAAATATCAGCATAATAATCATTGCCGGGTTCAGATGTGATGTGGGTATGGCAATCTATTAATCCTGGTAAAACGGTTGCATTGCTCAAGTCTATTATTTCTGCATCTTTTGGGATTGTAATAGATGAACCGACAGCGATGATGCTGTCATTTTGAATCAAAATGATTTGATTTTTCAGCAACGTTCCGCTTGTTACATCAATGAAACTACCCGCTTTTATAGCTTTTACTTTGCTTTGGGCAGAGGCTAAGCCAATAAATGCTAAACTTACTATGACATAAAGCAATAATGTTTTTTTCATTGAGCAGTGTTTTATATTAAAGATAATTTAATGGTAATAAAAGAGCAACTCTTGTGCAAGCTGTGTATTTAAATGCTTCTGTAACACCCAACGCTCTCTTAATTATTTTACTTGAGTTAAGAAACGAAATAGAAGATTTATTATCGGTTCCCTAAGAGATTTTCAAACCTTAGTGATCTTTCTTTCATCAATACTTTTTTGTTATGCAAAAGTTTGAAGGCGCTGGCTACTTATTGTCAGTAATATCTTTTGTTGTTTTAACTTCCGCATAGGTGCCATTTAAGGCGGAAAGAAATGCCGTTTGAACATCGCTTGCTTTTACTATGTGTCCGTTTAAGTTAAGATTTTTGGTAGCACAAGCATCGCCTACAACAATGCAATTAAAACCTAAATCATAGGCTGCTCTTGTTGTCGCGTCAATGCACATATGTGTCATCATGCCACAAATAGTCAGGTCCGTAATATTGTTTGCATTTAGATAGTTCAAAAGTTCCGTTTCTCTAAAACTGTTTGGATAATGTTTTACAATCACTTTTTCTGGTTCGATCGGCTTTACATTGTTGTTAATTTTTGCGCCATCGGTATTTGGAACAAAAAACGTTGCTGTTGCATCCGTAGCAATATGTTGAATGTGGATGATAGGTAGTCCGTCATTTCTGAATCGCTCAAGCAAAAGTTTTGCATTTTCACTTGCTTTATCTGAGCCAACAAGTGGCATGGTCCCTTTTTCAAAGTAATCATTTTGTATGTCTACAATTATTAACGCTTTATTCATTTTTAAATTTTTTGTTGTTTGCGCAAATGCAAAATTTACAATTGAAGATACAAGTACTGCAATAAAAATTATCGGTTTCTTTTTTTAAAATTTAGTTTTTAGTATCCCGGTAGTATTAGCTTTTTAACTGAAGATCGGTTATTACTTCATTATCTAACAAACCTGCACTTAGCTACAGGCTTAATTTCCTCCCACCCTCACCCTACTCTCATCCGACCCTCACCCTAGGCTCACCCCAGTTTCTTTCGTTCATCCTTCGTCCATCTTCCGTTTAACTCCCGTTTATGTGCCGTTCGATCTTTTGGGCAGTAACTCCCCCCACCCTACCAATTTCTCAAATCATTTATTTCTATCCTTAATCACAGTTGTCTTT
>JANXTN010000114.1 GCA_025352435.1 Ferruginibacter sp.
ATGAAAGGAATGATACTAGCCGCAGGCCTTGGTACCCGGCTGAAACCCTTTACTGAAAAGCATCCCAAAGCTTTGTTACCTATTAATAGCAAGTCTTTATTGCAGCGAAACATTGAATATCTACAGACTTACAATGTAAAAGATTTGGTTGTAAACGTGCATCATTTTGCTGAGGAAATTATTGATACTGTACAACAAAATAATGGATGGGGAAGCAATATTACATTTAGTGATGAGACTGATATGGTATTAGAAACCGGTGGTGGTCTAAAAAGAGCAGCTGCATTTTTGCAAGATTCTGCAGAGCCTTTTGTATTAATGAATGCTGATATTCTTACTGATCTAAATATTGATGAGTTTAAAAAATTACATGAGAAATCAGGCGCACTTGCAACATTGGCTGTAACTAACAGAAGCACGAGCAGGTATTTATTATTTGATGAGAATAATATTTTATGTGGCTGGCTCAATGAAAAAACCGGAGAACAAAAAGGCAAATCAGGAAATAAAAAAGCCTTTAGCGGTATCCATATTATTTCTCCAAAAATATTCGATCATATAATAGAAGAAGGAAAATTCTCTATGATTGATCTTTATTTAAGATTGTCTGCTGAAGGATTTAAAATAAACTGTTACGACCATAGCAATGGAAAGTTACTTGATGTCGGGAAGCCTGAAAGTATTGCTGTTGCTGAAGAAATGTTTGCTTAAAAACATTAATTTAATTCCGGAGGTATTTCAAATCCCTGTCTTTTTTCTACCCTAGGTTTAAGACCAAAATTGTATTTCAATGCAATTCCCAGTTTTCTTCTGTCATTATATCTGTACCCATTGGCTACAAAATTGGGCTGGTTTACGATAAATGAATTTTGATTGGTTTTAAAAATATCATTTACCGTTACTATTACATTCATCTTTTTATTTAGGATGCTTTTGTTACCGGAAAAGGTTAAACCTCCAAAAGGTTTTAATTCAAAGAAATTAACCACACTGTTTATCCTCATAAAACCATTTAAGCTAAAACTGAGTGTGGGCCTAGGTTTGTAGTTTTGAAACAAAAAGAAAGTAAAGCTGCTTTTGTGAAAGGTAAAAGGCACCCCATCATACTGTCCTTTATAATTAATGATGTTCATTTGAGTTCCTCCGTAAAAAAAATACTTTTTACCCGGAGGAATTCCCACAACGGCCCGCATGTAAATTTCTTTGTTGGTGCCTAAATTATCGTAAGTACGAAAAAGTGTATCGCCACGTGAATAGGTAAGTGTTGTAAAAATATTTTTGAAATCATTTAAACCAATTGAAAACACAGGGAACTCATCAGCATTTATATTGAATTCATAATTGGTGGTAAACTGCGGCTGCAGTCTTGGATTACCAATGTCATAAGTGTATTGGTCTGCATACCTCGGATAAGGGTTAAGTGATTCGTAATAAGGCCTCGTAATACTTCTTCTGAATATTGCATTTCCAACAAGTGTAAAACCAAAAAGTTTTGCTATTTTATGTTTTAAAAAAATGTAAGGAAAAAGGTCAGTTCGTTTAATAGCAAATGTTGTGTCGGCAGGAATAAGTTGATGGCCTCGGATATCTGTATACTCTAGTCTAAGACCCGGTTTGATGGTAAGTCCACCAAAGGACTTTGCAATCTGCAAGTAAGTAGCAGCAATGTTTTCAGTATACCTAAATCTATTTGTTTGCAGGCGGTCTACATATTTTCCTGTGCTTGTATCGGAAAAATAAGCGGAATTATTATTACTTAAACTGTAAGTAATTTTTGTACCCACTTCTATGTTAAATTTCTTTTTTGTTTTAAGAACAACATCACTTTTAAATGCAATAATATTTTTGTTATTCAAAACATTTCCATCGCCTAAAAGTGTATTTTTTGCAGGAAGAATATTGAGATTCTGATATTCCTGAGTGGTGTTTACTCTAAAATAGGTATAGTCCAGCGTGTTACTCCATTCACTGCCTAGCGTATCTAATTTATATTTTGCCCCCACACCATTGCCAATATAAAGGGAGGGTTCATGATTGGTGACGAGCGAAATATTTTGACCGACCGCATTGCCCGTCCTTAAGGATGAAATATTAATGTTGTTATTTACTTCATTCTTGTATACTGTTGCACTCATTCTGGCATCATAATTTACAGTCAGTTTTTTGTTCACCTCATAATTAATTCCTCCACCTACATAATTGTTTGTGGTATTATATTTTGTATTTGCAAATTGCCTAAAAAGCCCACCACCATTGGTATATCGGTTAGAAAATAAGTCTTCGAAATTAAATTTTTTGCTCAGGTTATAAGACAGGTATGTGTTTACTTTTTCTTTGCTGTTGTTTATATTAAATCCTATTGCATCTGCGCCATAAACTCCCTGAAAGTGTGATGCATCTATGCTGCCATTTACCCCAAGTTTTACGCCTTTTTTTAAAACTATATTTACAATGCCTCCGCTGCTCGCAGCATCATATTTTGCAGATGGATTGCGCAATACCTCAATTTTACTTACGCTGCTGGCGGGTAGGTTTTTTAAAAGACTGGCCAAGTCTGCAGCACTCAGTTTTATTTCTCTTCCATTAACATAAACGGTAGCCGGTGTGGCGCTGTTTAGGTAAACATTTCCATCCTGATCTACAATGGCGCCGGGTGTTTTCTCCAAAACTTCGTAAACATTTGTACTGCTGTTTGCAAGCTGTTCCGCATCTACTACTGTCTTGTCGTCTTCCTGTTTTACAAGTGGGATTCTTCCGGTTACTACTACAGCCTCTAATTGTTTAGTAGCAGTGCGCAACACCACATTTAAGGTGGTATCGTTGTTTCCTGTTTTAAAATTCTGGTAAAATGTTTTGGTATTTACTGCAGTAATTTTAAGGGTATAAACAGCATTGTTTTTCAGAGAAAACAAAATTCCCGGGCTGGAAGGTTGGCTTTGAATAATTATAGAATCTACATTTAAAACAGCAACAGTTGCATTAATTACAGCTTCTTTTTTATCATTAAAAATTTGTACACCAACAGCAATGTTTTGGGCAGCTCCAAATTCGCATAGCATCATTAACATCAACGAGATCAATAAAATTTTTCTCAATACAGTTTGTTTTAAAGGTACTTTTACGCAGTCGCAAAAATGCACTATTTTTTTCATGTATAAAAAAAATGAGTGACATGTTTTACCAACATCACTCATTCAATTTATAATTAAAGTGCCTATTATTTTCCTTTTTCGAAAAGCTCCTTTTTATCTACTACTTTAACCTGTGTGCCCTTTTTTAATGTTTTGCTTACCACATCGTATGGGCCTGTGATCACTTCATCACCGCTTTTGAGTCCACTAAGAATTTCAATATAATTGATATCCTGTATACCTGTTTTTACCGGAACCCTGGTTACTTTATTATCTGTTCCTTTCACAAATACCACCACGGCAATATCATCTTCCGTAATGGTTTTCTCCGAAATATTATCTGTAGTAGCCACTTTCTTTTTATCTGTACCAAGGCTATCGTTTTTGTCTCTTGTAGTCACTGCATTTATGGGAACAGTTATTACATTGCGCTGCGTTTTGGTTTGTATATCTGCACTTGCACTCATGCCCGGTCTAAATGGAAAAGAGCCTTTGCCAAGCAAATCTGCGTAGCTTTCTTTTAAAATGCGAATGTATACCTTGTACTGGGTAACATCTGTGGCTGCAGCGCTTAAAGCATTGCTGGCTGCACCATTGTTGCTGCTGGCTATTTGGGTTACAATTCCTTTAAATTTTCTTTGGCTATAAGCATCTACGTTTACCAAAGCACTATCGCCCAACTTTACTTTGGGTACATCATTTTCACCTACATCAACTCTTATTTCAATTTTATCCATATCAGCAATGCGCAGCATTTCTGTACCCACATTAAAGCTGTTGCCTGCTACTTTCTCCCCTTTTTTTACATTTAAAAGGCTTACCACTCCATCCATTGGCGCTACAATAGCTGTGCGTCCTAGATCAGTATTGGCCTTTGCAAGGTTATCTCTAGCGCTTTGCACGCCTGCTCTTGCGCTTTGAACACTTGCCTGTCCGCCACGAATGCCTTGCATAGCCGCATTGTAATTTGCTTTTGCAGTCTTAAAACTCGCATCAGCCACGTTAAATTCGCTTGCGCTTATTACCTTTTCATCAAACAATTTTTTTTGCATGTTATAAGACCTTTCCGCTTGCTCTTGTTGTGCTTTTAAAGCATCAAGTGCAGCCTGAGAGTTGCTTACCTGTGCCTGAGAAATGTTTACCTGTGCCTGGCTTTGTGCCACGCCATTAGCGGCCTGGCTGCGTTGTATATTGTACACATCTGCATAAATACGGGCAAGCAACTGTCCTTTTTTCACAGTGTCGCCTTCTGCCACAGTAAGCTCTGTTATCTCACCACTAATATCGGGGCTCACCTTTACTTCAATCTCGGGGTATATTTTTCCGCTGGCATTTACCACTTCAATAATATTGCGGACGGTTGCTTTTTCGGCGGTAACTTTTGTGCCTTCATTTTTACCAAATACGCCCACTTTCGCCAGCACAATAAGCAGCACAACCAATATTCCTACGCTTATTAAAATCCATTTTGTTGTTTTGTTCATAAATAAGTATTGAGTATTGAGGTGTTAGTATTGAGGTGAGTTGTTAGTTTTGAGTTATAAGTTATAAGTTATAAGTTGCAAGTCATGGGTCTTTATGTCTTTACTCTTTTGTCTTGTATCTTGGGTCTCACATCTTGAATCTAATTCCTACAGCTTCAGCCCCATTCCCTTATAAAATTCGAGCACTTTCATTTTAAATACATAATCAAACTGGCTTTGTGCAAGTTCAAGTTTTGCCCGCAACAGATTATTTTGCGTAGTAATCAGCTCAAAAGTGCCAAGTATACCTACATCGAAACGTTTTG
>JANXTN010000136.1 GCA_025352435.1 Ferruginibacter sp.
TCCTTTAATTGCAAAATCTGAAACATTCATTTGCATTTCCTCTCCCTTCCATTTTAAATGCATTTCTGCGTTTGTAAGATATGCGCCTTCCGGTAGTTCTTTGCTCATAGTTATTGGTGCTTTAATTGATCTAATGGTATAGTTTTTCAAATTTTTTATTGTGGTTTCATCATCCAGGTTATAAATAAAATCGTCATCCTCTGTTTGGTTTTCTACTATTCTGAATTTGCTTTTTATATAATTTTCTACTTTGTATTCGTATCTGTCTAAATGATCTTCTGTTATGTTTGTTATAACTGCTACATCCGGTTTAAATGTTTTAATATCATCTAACTGAAAAGAACTCACTTCAACTACATATAACTTTTTCGGATCTTCGGCTATCTGCCTTGCAAATGAAAATCCGATGTTCCCAACCATTGCACAATCTTCGCCTGCTTCTTTGCATAAATGATAACTTAATGCAGTTGTCGTCGTTTTACCGTTGCTTCCTGTAATCGCTATTATTTTACTATCGCCTTTGTACCTGTATGCAAATTCTATTTCGCTAATAATCTCAATCTCCGCTGCACGTATTTTTTCAACCAACTCACTCTTTTCAGGAATACCTGGGCTTTTCATTACAAGTGTCGCTTGTAGTATTTTTTCTTCTGAATGTTTGCCTTCCTCAAAAGAAATTTCATTGTTTAAAAGATCTGCTTTATAATTTTCTTTTATAATACCACCATCACTTAAAAACACTTCAAACCCCTGCTGCTTGGCCAATAGAGCAGTTCCTATTCCACTCTCACCACCACCTAATATGACAATCCTTTTTTTCAGTTTATAAAATTTACCTAAGCTTTAATGTTACAATTGCTACTGCCACACACATAATTGTAAGTATCCAAAATCTTACTGCAATCTTACTTTCGTGATAACCTAATTTTTGATAATGGTGATGTAAAGGGCTCATCAAAAAAACTCTCTTACCTTCTCCATATTTTCGCTTCGTGTATTTAAAATAACTTACCTGTATCATCACGCTACAGAGCTCTACAAAAAATGCAAGACAAAAGATGGGAATCAATAATTCTTTTCTAACAATAATTGCAAGAGCGGCGATAATTCCACCCAATGCAAGGCTTCCGGTATCACCCATAAATACCTGTGCAGGGTAAGAGTTGTACCAAAGAAACCCAACACATGCTCCGACAAATGCTGCTATAAAAATGGATAGTTCACCAAGGTTAGGTATGTACATTATGTTGAGGTACTCAGCAAATTTTATGTTGCCACTTACATAAGCAAATATGCCCAGACAGATTCCTATAATGGCGCTTATACCGGTTGCAAGCCCATCCAATCCATCAGTAATATTTGCCGCATTTGATACTGCTGTAACAATAAAAATTACAATGATGATGTAGACGATGTATGTGTAATCTTCTAAACTTTTTGGTAATAACTTGGCATAATTAAACTCATGATTTTTTACAAAAGGAATTGTCGTAATGGGCGTTTTTACTGTAACAAAGCGGTGTTCCTTCCCTTCAATAATTACCGTATCTTCTAAAAGTTTCCTCTCGCCTCTTTGTAATTCAGTTGTGCTATCAGCTTTTACTAGTTCTCTTTTAACAGTTACGCTGGGGCTAAAATAAAGCGTAACACCAATAACAATTCCTATGACCACCTGACCGAATATTTTAAACCTTCCTGCTAGTCCATCACTGTCACTTTTTTTATAATCATCACCTTGTAATTTGGCAAGGCGTTTACTCCTTATTTTTAGATAATCATCTATAAAACCAACAGCACCAAGCCATATAGTGCATAGCAACATTAATCGCACATATACTTTATCAAGATTTGCCAATAATAAAGTAGGAACGATTATCGCCAAAATGATAATCAATCCACCCATGGTCGGTGTGCCTTTTTTTTGTTGCTCACCTGCCAATCCCAGATCACGAACGGTTTCTCCCAGTTGTTTTGTAAGCAAAAAACGAATCAGTTTTTTACCATACACCGTTGTAATAATCAATGATAAAATCAACGCCATCATAACCCTAAAACTGATGAACTGAAACAGTCCACTACCCGGGAAAGATGATCTTGTCCAGTGCTGCGTGATCCAATCAAATAGGTGATACAACATATCTTAATTTCTCAATTTGAAAATTCTAAAATTGTAAAATTCTTTCTCGGGTTGATAGCTTTTAATAATGTTTGATTTAAAAAATTATTTCCAAATTTTCACATTTTCCGATTTTCACATGTATTTATTTACCCAATAATTCAAACATTTCCCTCAATACTTTCTTATCATCAAACTCATACTTTACTCCGTCTATTTCTTGATATTTTTCATGCCCTTTACCTGCCACTAGAACAATGTCTTCTTTGTTGCTAAGGCTTACGGCAGTTTTAATGGCTTCTCTTCTGTCTGTAATTGTTATTGCTTTTCTTCTTGCCACTACATTTATCCCCGCCTCCATTTCTTTTAAAATATCTTCTGCTTTTTCATTACGTGGGTTATCAGATGTAAGAATAACTTTATCACTATGCTCGCAGGCGACTTCTGCCATCACAGGACGTTTAGCTTTATCTCTATTGCCGCCACAACCCACAACTGTTATTATTTTCTCATGGCCGTGTCGCAACTTTTTTATTGTGGCAAGTACATTTAATAGAGCATCAGGCGTGTGTGCATAATCTACAATTCCTATTATATTTTCCTCTTTGCTCACTTCATAGTCAAATCTTCCTTCTGCTCCGTCGATATCACTAAGTGTCAACAAAACGTCTTCTTTTTGCATATTAAGCAAAGCAGCTACAGCGTATACAGCCAAGAGGTTGTAGGCATTAAACTCACCTATCATTTTAAAATGAACTTCTCTGTCATCAATTATCATGTGAAGCCCACTCAATCTATTTTCTAAAATCTTTGCTTTAAAATCTGCAGCCGTTCTTAGGCTGTAGTAATATTTTTTTGCAGCGGTATTTTGCAGCATTACTGCACCACGTTTATCATCAGCATTTGAAATTGCAAATGCTGTAGAGGGCAAATAATCGAACCAAGATTTTTTTACCCGGATGTATTCATCAAAGGTTTTATGATAGTCTAAATGATCATGTGTGATGTTTGTAAAAACAGCCCCTGCAAAATATATCCCTGCAATTCTTTGTTGCTGTATAGCGTGGCTGCTACATTCCATAAAAACATAAGCACAGTCTGCGTCATTCATTTGCTTAAGTAAAGCATTTAAATTTATGGCATCTGGTGTTGTATGCGTAGATGGTATAACAGTTCCGTTTATTTTATTTTCTACTGTACTAATTAATCCACAGTTATATCCAAGTTTTATAAAAAGATTATATAAAATAGTTGCTACAGTTGTTTTACCATTTGTACCTGTAACACCAGTCACTTTCATATTTAAAGAAGGCTCGCTATAAAAATTATGAGCAATAAAACCGGCTGCAGATGCAGCATCTGCAACTTTTACGTAAGTAACTGCTTCTATAAGAATTGTTGGAAGTTGTTCAACAACCACAGCAATAGCACCATTTTTAATTGCAATGTCTATATAATTATGACCATCTGTTGAAGCTCCCTTTATTGCAATGAAACAACCGCCATTCAAGACAGTACGGGAATCGATATGCAGCGATGTGATCTGCAAATCAGTACTTCCATGTACCGCTGTTAATTTTACTTTATATAAAAGGTCTTTCAACATTAATTTAAAAAAAGTGTTATTTTTTGGCCTTTATTAAAATTGGAACCTGCAGTAATACTTTGGCTTATTACTTTTCCTTTACCTTGAAATGCTATTTTTAATCCTTTATTTTCTAATACGTAAACTGCATCCTTCAATCCCATACCTGCTACATCAGGTATTATATTATTTGTAGAAAAACCAATAACAGTATTAGTTAAGATTGCTGTGTTCTGTGCAAGCTTTACATTCCTCCAGTTACCGCTTTGTGCAGAATCAAAAAATGGAATGGACATGTATCCTAATATGGAACGCATATCATTTTTCAGCCCCATTACATTGTTTAAAAGAGAATCTTTTACCAATGCCGTATTGTAAGTTGCAGTTGTTAAATAACGAGCATAAAGCTTATCACTGATTTCTTTGAAAACCACGCCTGACACCGCAGCACCATACACTAATTTTGATTCGATACTGTTTTGTATAACCACCGCCATAGTATATTTTGGAGCGTCTGCAGGGAAGTACCCGATAAAAGAAGCCTGATAAATTTTTGCTCCTTTATTGTAACCTTTGTTGTCAAGTGCCGTTACCGCGGTTCCTGTTTTACCTGCAATTTTATATACACTGTCTTTTATTGCATGTGCCGTTCCATGTGCACCATCTACTACTTCCAGCATTGCTTCTTTTAATTTTGCAACGGTTTCCAAACTACAAACCTGAGGATCTAAAACCTGTGGGGCAATCTTCTTTATTGAAACGCCATAATTTTTTATTTCACTTACCAGATAAGGTCTCATTAATTTACCGTTATTGGCTACAGCATTGTACAAAGTCAACATGTGCAATGGTGTTACCAATTCTTCATAACCATGCGCCATATAAGGGATTGTAGTAGCTCCCCATTTTTTTACTTTTTTTATTAATGGAAAACCTGATGAAGCAACAATATCAACACCGGTGTAAGTATCCAATCTCATTTTATGTAAATGATCGTAAAATTTCTGTGGCTGACTTTGATAATATTGAAATGCAAGTTTGGCAAAGGCTACGTTACTACTTGCAGCAAAAGCTTCCTTCACAGTTGTCTCATGTGTACCCATGTGAGAATCCTTTATTCTTAAACCAAAGAAAGACTTTACACCTCCTTCACAATCCACCACTGTATTTAATTCAACATATTTATCTTCCAACAAACTCATTAAAGTGGCCAATTTGAAAACAGAACCCGGCTCTGTTGTTTTACCAATACCATAGTTAAAATCTTCTATGTAGGTACCATCTGGCTGCTTACCAAGGTTTGCAATTGCCTTTATTTTTCCAGTTGCAGTTTCCATTACGATAGCTGTGCCATGCACAGAATTATTTCCTACTAACATTTTCATTAATGCATTTTCTGCAACGTCCTGTATGTAAGTATCCAATGTAGTTACAATATCTTTTCCATTTACAGGATCCAGTTCAGAGCCTTCAACAGGCATGTACGCTCCCGCGGCATATCGCATTAAACGCTGTCCTGTAGTGCCCCTCAGCAAACTATCATAAGTCAGTTCGAGTCCAACATTTTTTGCCAGGTTTTGCCTGGACAATCCGATTGTTCTGTTGGCTAATAACACATATGGATTGATTCTTTTGTCTTTTGCATCTATAATGAATCCACTTTTGTTTCTGCCTAAACGTACAAGCGGAAAATTCCTAAATAACAAATATTGATCAAAACTCATTTTCTTTTTAAGAATGAAATACCTATCCTCTTCATCGTAAGCCTGCAGCAATTGCTTTTTGTATTCTTCTGAAGTCTTATCAGCAAAGAGTGAGGACAAACATTGGCTTAAAGAATCTACGTTTTCTTTAAATCTCTTGCCTTGCTTCTCTCTTAACCCATCAGCAGCAAAATCTACATAGATGTCAAACACCGGCACTGACGTGCTAAGCATATTCCCATCTTCGCTGTAAATAGACCCTCTTTCAGCAATAATAGGTTGGGATTTGATGTGTAAACTATCACTCATTCCTACCCAATATTTACCTTGTACAGTTTGAATGTAAATGGCTCTACCCAAAACAAATACACAGAGTACCACCATGCACAAAAAGCACAGATAAACTCTCCATAATATGTCCTTTTTTACATCCATCTTTTTAAACTATTTTTTAATTGTACCAGTTATTTTCTTTATTACACTATCTCCAAGCAGCAGTGGTGGCAGTTTCGACTCTTTTAAACCTAAAGGCTCCACAGCTTTTATAAGTTCACTTGCCTTACTTCTAAATATTAAATCGCTCTTCACCGTTTTGTATTCATACTCTAATTCTTTTATATTTTTTTCTGTAACTGCAATTTTTCTAACAAGTTTATCTGCATGGTGACCATTGTATATGTAAAGAATTGCAAGCACAGCAAGAAATAAAAAGAAGGGAATATTTTTCACTATTTTGTTATAGTTAAAAACCTGCTTCCATTCAGCCTTGGGTAGTTTTGCTTCTTTATTTATTTTGTCAGTTACCATTTACTTTTTTTGTGCAACTCTCAATTTTGCACTTCTGCTTCTGGGGTTATTTCTTTGTTCGGTAGATGATGCAGTGATCGGTTTTTTTGTAATTATTAAAAAAGGATTTTCTGTTCTTGTTCCATACACATCGTCTGCTTCTTTCTTTTCTATGGCCCCGTTTTTAAAAAAGTTCTTTACAATTCTATCTTCCAAAGAATGGAAACTGATAATTGCCAACCTTCCATCTTTGTTTAAAACTGCTTTGGTTTGCTCAAGCATTTCTTCCAACACTTTTATTTCTTCATTCACTTCTATTCTTAATGCTTGAAAGATCTGCGCTAAATATTTGTTTGGGTTACCTTTTACTACAGCAGAGATACTTTGCTTAAATGTGTTGATGGTCGTAAATGGTTTTACCATCCTTTGTTCAACGATCGTTTTAGCAAGTGTTTTAGCATTTGTAACTTCTCCGTATTTTTCAAACATTTTGTGCAACTGCAACTCTGTAAAACCGTTTAGGATAACTGATGCAGTGGTTGCCTGCCTGCTATCCATTCTCATATCCAGCTCTGCATCAAACCTTGTACTAAAACCTCTTTCAGCAGTATCGAACTGATGACTCGATACACCTAAGTCAGCTAAAATCCCATCAACTTTTACAAATTTGTGCAATCGCAAAAACCTTTGCAGGTATCTAAAATTTTGCGGTACAAATAAAATTCTCTCATCTTCAGGAAGGTTTTTCTTTGCATCTTCATCCTGATCGAAAACTATTAGCTTTCCTTTCCTTCCTAAATGTTTTAATATCCCCTTGCTATGTCCGCCACCACCAAAAGTGCAATCAACGTATACTCCATCTTCTTTTATATTTAATGCCTCTATAGATTCTGATAGTAAAACAGGAGTGTGGTATTGGTTGATTAGTTGATCGGTTGATTGGTCGTCCCCATTATTATTTACTTCACTCATTATCAAGTTTTTCAATTTTAGTAAATTTCATTTTCTCTGACTACACAATCAACTAATCAACTATTCACCGATCTCTTTCCCATTCATCACCTCATTAGCAATGGCACTAAAACTTTCATCCGTTATATTTTCAAAAAACTGATCATACTTTTTCTTATCCCATATCTCAATTTTATTTACTGCTGATACAAGTACAATGTCTTTATCTAGGGAAGCATATTCTTTTAAATTTTTGGGAAGAAGCAAACGACCTGCACTATCCAACTCAACAGGCGAAGCACCGTTTAAAAAATAGCGGCGAAAAGCTCTCGCTTTCGGATCAAAATCATTCAACTTACTTATGTTTGTAAAAATTGGTTTCCAGCTTTGTATGGGGAAAAGGGTTAGGCATTTTTCAAACCCTCTGTTTATTACGAATTCGTTTCCATCATCTTTCGGCAATTGCTTTTTAAAAGCAGCCGGCAAAAGGAAACGTCCTTTTGTATCGATGGTAGATTCATATTCGCCTAAAAAGCTGATCATTATGGTAAGGGCAATAGTTATTAGTAACTATCTAACACAAATTAACACTTTTTCCCACTTTCGTACACCTTTTGAGTGAAACATATTTTTCCACAGGGTTAAGAATGCCTGTAGATGTGCATTATAGCTGATTTTAAGAGCTATTACTGTGAAATGAATGTGAATAGCTGTGGATATACTGTGTATAGCTAAAATATGTAGTTATTTAGCTAATGGAAATGATATGGTGAAACAGCTTCCTTTTCCTAAGGTGCTTTCGGCTTTGATTGTTCCTTTATGAGCTTCCACCATGCTTTTTACGTAGCTAAGTCCAAGTCCGAATCCTTTAACGTTGTGCACATTTCCTGTATGCGCCCGATAAAATTTTTCAAAAATTCTGGAGACAGTTTCTTTGCTCATACCTATCCCATTGTCTTCAATTTTGATGCGTATAAGGTTACCGGAATTAACTGTAGTTAATTTGATTAGCGGTATTTCCTTTGAATATTTAAGGGCATTGTCCAATAAATTATTTACAAAATTTGTAAAGTGAACTTCATCCGCCATTACGGAGTCTTTGGCCGCATTAAGGTTTATTTCAAGCCTACCTCCCCGTTCATTTATAGGCAATGAAATATTATTGACAGCATTTTTAATAAGTTCGTTGGCAGAGAGTTTCTTTAAATTTAACTGTACCTCCTGCTTATCCAATAAGGCTGCCTGCAGGATCGTTTCCACCTGCTTATTCATCCGCTTATTCTCCTCTTTTATAATGCCGGTAAAATATGCAGTTTTCTCTTTATCCGCAACTACCTTTTCATTTTTTAGTGCATCGACTGCAAGAGAAATAGTAGCCAAAGGTGTTTTAAACTCATGGGTCATGTTATTAATAAAATCAGATTTTATTTCGCCCAATTTCTTTTGGATTAATAATGTACGAAGCGTTAAAAAAAACGCAGCTATAATGATAAGTGTAAAAATTATTGCACCAATAATAAACCAGGAAAGTTCTTTTAAAACAATGCTGTTTTGATGAGGAACTATTATGATCAGTCCTTCCTGCGGTACAAGATTTTCAAGATTAGAACCACTTTCCGGAACCAGTGGGATTAGCTGCATTACATTATTTGCAGAATCCTGATAGACTTTCATAAAATTATCAGTATCTATCTGGTCACCCGTAATTTGATCATCAGTTACGGCAAATTCGAAAGGAACATTTTTTAAATCATTTGATGCCAATGATTCTTTTACTATAGTATAAATTTCTTCTTTATTAAAACGCTGCATTACAGAATGCTTTCTAAAATCAAATTGTAATCTGTCAGGAGTTATTAAAAGATCATTTTTTTTGGGGTAAATAAAAGCAAGTTTTTCATTCGTAAGCCTGGAAGCGGCCAACCCTGCGGCCTTAGTAACATTGTCTCTCAACCGCTGTTCTCTGTAATTCTTTACGCTCTTTAACCACAATACCTGAAAAAAAATAAGCCCAAGCAAACTAATTGTAATCAGTAAGGTTATAATAGGGAAAGTTTTCTTCATGTAATATTTTTCGTAAGATAAACGCTGCTACAGCTAACACAAATGTAGGATTTATCACTTTTTTCTGAGATAATTGTTTGTTATAAAAATTCCTTTCTGTTTTATAATATTTGCAAAAACTTAAAGCTTTTGCAGAAGCTAATACCTCAATTTTATTTACTTTCAATTCATGATTGATCCTAGTAATGGCATATTCTTAATTGCAGCGCCTGCTTTAAAAGATTATTCTTTCAACAGAAGCGTAGTTCTCATTTGCAAACACAATGCTGAGGAGGGAACTTTTGGTTTTACTATTCATAAAAAACTGCATACCACACTGGATGAAATAATTAAAGATATGGAGGGATATAAAATTCCTGTTTACCTCGGCGGACCTGTGCAGACAGACACATTGCATTATATACATCAATACCCTGAACTTTTTTCCGACGCTGTAGGGATTACTAAAAATGTTTTTTGGGGTGGAGATTTTGAACTTCTTAAAAAGTATATAAAAGAGGGAACCGTGGATATAAGTAAAATAAAATTTTTTTTAGGTTATAGCGGTTGGAGTGCCGGACAGCTAGAAGAAGAAATGAAAGAGAACAGCTGGATTACTCTGCAGGGCAACAAACAATTAATTTTTGATACAGCGCCACAAGATATCTGGTCCATTAGTTTAACTGCACTGGGTGGCAAATATAAAATGATGGTTCATTTTCCTACCGATCCGCAATTGAATTAAAATACATCTCTAAATGCCTGCACAGGAAGGACTTTTGAACCCTAAACATTTTAGAGTAATTTGCCGCTTTACTAATTTTATCTTTTTAGTTTGCTTTACAAACTTCTTCACTTTCCTGCAAGACTAGCACTGCTAATTTGGTGTAGGTTTTTGTTTATAAAAAATAAAGAAATTTTAAAAGCTGAAGGCCCCATCCTAATTGCTGCCAATCACCCCAATTCTTTTTTAGATGCTATCTTACTTTGTTCGCTTTTTAAAAGACCCATATATTCTTTGGCCAGAGGAGATGCATTTAAAAATAAGTTCATTCACGAGCTTTTACTTTCATTAAATATGTTTCCGGTCTATAGAGTAAGTGAGGGTGTAGAAAATCTGGAGGAGAATTATAAAACCTTTGATGAATGCATTGAAGTTTTTAAAAAAAATGGAATTGTATTAATATTCAGTGAAGGCAAGTGCGTAAACGAATGGCACTTGCGACAATTGAAAAAAGGAACTGCAAGGTTGGCTATAACTGCGTGGGAACAAGGGGTTCCACTTAAAGTAATCACGCTTGGTATTAATTACCAGTCATTCAAATCCTTCGGGAAAAATATTTTTGCAAACTTTGGGAAATTTATCACCCGAGAGAATATTGCATTTAACAATGAAGATGCTTATGGTGCAAAAGTGCAAACATTCAATGCTGCATTAAAATTACAATTACAGCAATTGGTATTTGAAATAGATGCAAATGATAATGCTCAATTACAGCAAATATTTTTTCAAAAAATACCTAACTTAAAAAAATTACTGTTGTTGTTACCTGCAACGGCTGGATATATTCTTCATGCGCCGCTTTACTTACCCATTCAAAAATTCGCATTTAAAAAATTTGGTAAAATAGACCATTACGATTCTGTAGTGGTGGGAATGTTATTCATTTTATACCCTCTCTATTTAGCTATTATAGCCATCGTTTGTTCCTGCTTTTTGGGGTTTTGGTCAGCATTGTTTTTTTTACTGCTGCCTTTTTGTGGATGGAGTTTTGTTCAAATTAAAAAGCAATTTTAAAAAATAAAACGCATAAAAAAGCCTGCATTTTCATGCAGGCTTTGAAAAATAATTATCAGAATTACAATGCCACGGCACCTTCTACAAGTACGGTTGCTTTGTTGTTCAGCACCTCTACAAATCCACTTTGTATTGTATAAGAATCAGTATTAGTTTTATCTTTTAAGATCTTCAGCTTCCCGTTTTTTAATGCACTTACCAATGGCGCATGTCTATCTAAAACTTCAAACAAACCATTGATGCCAGGTAGTTGCACTCCATACACTTCTCCACTAAAAATCTTTTTATCGGGTGTTAGTATTTCAAGAGTCATAGTATCAAGTATCAAGTATCAAGACACAAGGCAAGACACTAAATTTTTTCACACTTTTAAAATTTTGATGTACCAATCTTTTGTATTGATAATCATTTCTCCAACCTTCAAGTACCAATCTTGTGTCTTGATACTCATATCTCAAATCTTTATTACGCCGTCGCCGCAGCCATCAATTTCTTACCTTTTTCAATTGCATCTTCCAATGTACCTACGAGGTTAAATGCTGCTTCAGGGTATTCATCTACTTCACCATCCATAATAGCATTAAAACCTCTGATCGTATCTTCTATTGGAACCAACACACCTTTCAAACCTGTGAATTGTTCAGCCACAAAGAATGGTTGAGATAAGAAACGTTGTACTTTACGTGCACGGCTTACCACCAATTTATCTTCATCACTTAATTCATCCAAACCAAGAATGGCGATGATATCCTGTAATTCTTTGTAACGCTGTAAAATTAATTTCACTCTATCAGCAGTGTTGTAATGCTCAGCACCTACAATAGCAACTGTCAAAATTCTTGATGTACTATCCAATGGATCAACCGCAGGGTAAATACCAAGATCCGCAATTTTTCTACTCAATACCGTCGTTGCATCCAAATGCGCAAACGTAGTGGCAGGTGCCGGGTCGGTCAAATCATCCGCAGGTACATAAACCGCCTGGACAGATGTAATGGAACCATTTTTAGTTGAAGTAATGCGCTCCTGCATCAAACCCATTTCTGTAGCAAGTGTTGGTTGGTAACCCACCGCACTTGGCATACGACCGAGCAAAGCCGATACTTCAGAACCTGCCTGAGTGAAACGGAAGATATTATCTACGAAAAATAAAATGTCTTTTCCCTGTCCGTCCCCTTCACCATCACGGAAATATTCCGCCAATGTAAGACCGCTCAAAGCCACACGTGCTCTAGCTCCCGGCGGCTCGTTCATTTGTCCGAATACGAACGTTGCTTTAGAATCTTTCAAACCTTCCATATCTACAGAGGCCAAATCCCATCCACCTTCTTCCATACTATGCTTAAACTTATCGCCATAGTTCATAATCCCTGCTTCAATCATCTCACGCATCAAATCATTTCCTTCACGTGTTCTTTCGCCCACACCGGCAAATACCGATATACCACTGTAAGCTTTCGCAATATTATTTATCAACTCTTGAATCAATACTGTTTTACCCACACCTGCACCACCAAACAAACCTATTTTACCGCCTTTCGCATATGGCTCAATAAGATCGATTACTTTAATACCTGTAAACAAAATTTCGTTTGCAGTACTCAGGTCTTCAAACAATGGAGGCTTAGCATGTATTGGGCGACCACCTTCCTTGCTCACTTGTGGCAAACCATCAATAGCATCACCGGTTACATTAAACAAACGACCTTTAATACCCTCACCAATCGGCATCGTAATTGGTCTGCCAGTATCTGTTACAACAGTTCCTCTCACTAATCCCTCCGTACCGTCCATCGCAATTGTACGCACACTGTCTTCACCCAAATGCTGCTGCACTTCAAGTACTAACTTATCACCGTTTTCACGGGTAAGTTCCAATGCATTTAATATTTCGGGAAGGCTTGAATCATTGCCAAACTGCACGTCAACAACGGCACCAATGATAGATTTTATTTTACCTGTACTTGCCATATAATGTTTGTTAAAATTATTGAGGGTTCAAAATTTGCCGCAAAGGTAAGGTTTGAAGCTCAAAATAAAAAACCCCTTCGGTAGTTTTTTTGATGGAAGTGGGCAAAGAAGCAGCTATTGGCAGCATCGTTGTGTCACTCACTTTTCCAGCATACCATTGTGGAGCTTTAATTAACTGCAATTAAGAAATAACTTTTGAGAACGGTCTGTTTTAATATCAAAACATAGCTGTGTTTTAAAAGAAGCTTATTTTTAGCCGATGAAAAACAAAATAATCACTTCCATTCTTATTGTATTTACTGCAGTATTTCTTATTTCATGTGGTTCAAATTCTCATTTTATAAAAGATAAAAATTTGTTTGAATCTTCCAAGGTCATAACAAAGTACAAAGCAGTTGCAGATATGAATGACGCTTATTTCGTTGTTAAAGAAAATAACTTTTTTGAATTTTACAGAGAGCTCTTCGATAGCCTGAAGAACACATCTTACCCGGGCAAGTACACTAAAAATGGTGATACGTTGTATTTAAAGTTTTATAACAAAAAAGGAAGTAATTTGCTCAGCAATAAGGCTCTCATCAACACTGATAAAAAAGAGATTATATTTTTTGATATCTATACAGGCGTAAAAAAGAAGCTGATTTTTAATTAGTTGCTTTGATTCGAGATCTATTGGCAACATAAACTCCGGCGAGAATAATGAGTAGACAAACAATCTGTTTCCAACCAACCTGTTCCCCATACAAAATGCCCCAAAACACAGCAACAATAGGTATTGCATATGTTACCATAGATGAGAAAACCACCCCGGCTCTTTTGATTAACATATAAAAAATTACAGTAGCTGCAGCTGTTCCTACAACGCCGAGTATAATTGTATAACCTGTTGAAATAAGAATTACTCTTTCAAAAATTTTCTGCTGAAAATACCCGGTAAAATAAAGCACAATTGCTGCGGGAACCGCATTTAACGAAAGAGCGACAGCAACAATATTTAAAGAGGGAATTTCCTTTAAATACTTACTCACAATATTTAAGTTTATACCATAACACAATGTTGCAAGAATAACCAGCAACACATCTGTAAAGTTGCTGTTTTCGTAAAAAGTAGGCTGTACAAAAAAAAGTAAAATACTTCCTGCAAAAGACAAACTAATACCGAAAATTTTATTACGTGCTGTGTTTGTCTTAAAAAATATAGCACCCACAATAATGGTGAATATTGGAGTGAGGGCGTTGAGCGTACCGGCTAAGGAGCTGTCAATGTGAACCTCGGCAATACAAAATAAATAAGCAGGAATTAAACTACCGAGTAAGCCTGATATGAAGATCAACAATAATCTATTTCCCGATATTTTATTGAAAGATTTTAAGGCTATAGGTAGCAATATTAAACCTGAAGAAATAATGCGGAACGAAGCAACCTGTAATGCAGTAAGGCCCACCAAACCTTCCTTCATTAACACAAAACTGCTACCCCAAATAAAAGAAAGTACAATAAAAATAAACCAGTTGTAAAATCTATTGATGCTCAATATTAAAATTTTTGCAAAGGTGCAGTTATTAATTTTCGTATTTTACGATTGATAAAGACTATTTTAACTATCAACCTAACTATTATGAGTTTAGTAAAAGAATTTAAGGAGTTTGTATTTAAAGGAAATGTTTTAAACCTGGCAGTTGCAGTAATTATAGGTGCAGCTTTCGGTGCAATAATCTCTTCATTCGTAGACGATATTATTACTCCTTTATTATTGGCACCTGCATTAAAAGCCGCAGGTGTTGCAGACATTAACAAGTTAGTATGGGGAACTGTAAAGTATGGCAATTTTTTAGCCGCTGTTATAAAGTTTTTAATAATTGCATTGGTGCTTTTTTTAATAATTAAGGCAGTAACAAAGTATTCAAAAAAAGAGGAAATTATTGCTGCAGGACCATCTTCTACAGATATTATATTAGCAGAAATAAGAGATGAATTAAAAAGAAAAAGATAGACCTCACTTAGATACCCTTTATCTGCTAATAGTGGCTCGTCAAAAAGGGCTACTTTTACAGCCCTTCGTATTAACAAGCGAAGGGCTTTTATTAATAAACCTCAACATGTGAGCAGCAACGAATCTTATCAAATAAAACTAGACCAGTTTGAAGGTCCATTTGACCTGTTGCTTTTCTTTATTGAAAGAGATGAACTGGATATTTATAACATTCCCATTACAAAAATTACCAACGACTTTTTAGATCATATTCACGAGACGGGCAAACTAAATATTGAGCTCAGCAGTGAATTTATTTTGTTCATCAGTACGCTCATGCGCATAAAAGCAAAGATGCTTTTACCACGCAAAGAAATAGATGCGCTGGGTAACGAAATTGACCCCAGACAGGAATTGATTGATAAGATTTTAGAATATAAAAAGTTCAAAGAAGCATCTGCAAAAATGGCGGAAATGGAAGCCATAAGAATGCTGATGATAAAGCGTGGCAACCTGCAAAAAGAATTATCGAGCATTGGAGAAGAAGCAGGAGAAGGCACAGAAATACAAACGGTAAGTCTGTTTAAATTAATGAAGGCTTTTGAGAAAGTAGCGCTTCGTTTACATGAAAGAAACAACAAGCCTGTTCATACGGTTGTGCAATACAATTACAGCATGGATGGGGTGCGTACACATTTGTTGCACATAAGCAAAGAACATAAAACACTTGCTTTTGAAAAGATATTTGACGGGTGTGAAAACCGCATACATGCTATTTTTATTTTCCTGAATATGCTGGAGCTTGTACAGCAGAAGTTTTTACAGATCTTAATTGGAGAGGGTAGAAATAATTTTATTATTGAGTACAATGAGGACAGAGAAGATGATCAAAGCACAGCACTTACAGAGGCAGATTTTAATCTGTGGAATTAGGAGTTTGTCAGTCAGCAAAAATGTCATAAAATTTTACTGGTATATTAATTGATGTTTAAACATCAAATTGATTATTATGAAAACAGTTGTAACAAGAGAGAACGAAAGAGGCACTGCAAACCATGGTTGGTTAAAGCCTGCACATTACTTTAGCTTTGGCGGTTGGCAGGATCCTAATAAAATACATTTTGGTGCATTAAGAGTTTTAAATGATGACTGGATTGCGGGTGGTGGTGCATTCCCTACTCACCCGCATGACAATATGGAGATAGTTACCATACCATTTACAGGTGCATTAAAACACAAAGACAGTACTGGAGGTGCCGGAGTAATACAGGCAGGCGATGTTCAAATAATGAGTGCCGGCACCGGAGTACAACACAATGAAGCAAATGAATCTGCAACAGAAGCCGTAACACTTTTTCAAACATGGGTATTTCCAAAAGAGCGCAACATTACTCCAAGATATGACCAACGTACTTTTAATCTAAAAGAAAGAGAAGGAAAATGGCAGATTGTTGTTTCTCCGAGGGAAGAAGACAATGCATTATGGATAAACCAGGATGCCCGATTTGCATTAACCAAGATAAAAGCAGGTAACAAAATTTCTTACGAAAATGCATTTGTAGGTAATGGAGTTTACTTGGTTGTTATTAATGGTGCCGTGGAAGTAGATGGCGTAAAATATGATAAGAGAGATGCGGTAGGTATTTATGATACGAATAATTTTGATATTAAAGTATTGGAAGATGCCGAATTATTGGCAGTAGAAGTTCCCATGGAATTCTAAGAGACAATAAAAAAGAGGCCGTCTCATTTTTAGAATGAGGCGGTTTTTTAATTTTTATATTTTCCGTTTTTATTTTTCGAGAACAGGATGATGTGTAGGTCGTGGTATGCTGATTACTTCAAAAACAAGAAAAAGAAGCCTTTTTAGGCTGCTTTTTTTCGAAGATTGTGCGCT
>JANXTN010000196.1 GCA_025352435.1 Ferruginibacter sp.
GCATTAAGTGTTTCTTCATTGCTGCATGTATTGAGTGCAGCAGCTGTTTTTTATGCAGGATTTTACGGAAATTTTAGTTGGTTTTATTGGATGGGTACAGCTGTGTTTTGCGGTATGCTTATTTACCAGCATGCTATTGTAAAATCGAAAGATCTTAGTCGGGTGAATATTGCTTTTATGATGGCTAATGGTATTGCATCTGTTGTGTTTGCTGTGTTTGTGTTACTAGATTTATTCTTGTTGAATAACGGAATTTGGGTGCTAAACGGATAAGCGTGTTGCACAATAAAAGTCGAACAAAGATAGATTGCTGAAAGGCTGCGGGACAATGTCATTTAGTTAAGGAAACGAGCTGCCGGGTTGAGCCTGTCGAAACCAGGTTTTAATCGTATTATGATAGCATCGATTTCGACAAGCTCAGTCTGACAATCCTTAACTAAATGGCATTGGGCTGCGGAATTGCAGCGAAAATCCTTTTTGAGGAACGAGAGAAGATTGCAACTGAAAGCCCGGACAAGAGTTCAATAAAGAGTTACAGACTAAAGCCACAAAAGAAAAATGATCAGTAACTAATAAAAATTCACTATTAACGAGAAGATTATTTACTGATCATGCTATCTACACTCACTTTGCCTGCACCTAAAAGAAAAAGGGTTACATAACTTAATATGTACAGCGAAATATCTTCCTCTCCCAAATAATCGTTGTGATGGACCTTCCACATAGCTACGACCATTGTGATAATTAATGGAATGCATGCAAACCTTGTAAACAAACCAATGATCAAAAGAAGAGAGCAGAAAAACTCTGCAAATATTACAAGGATCGTGGATGCTCTTTGCCCAATCCCTAGAAAATTAATCATGTGACTTACTGTATCATTAAAATGTGTGAGTTTTTCGTAACCATGCTGTAGCATTAAAATTCCTGCGACTATCCTGATCAGTAACATCGCTGTGTTAAATGCTCCTGCGGAGTATTTAGTGGAAAGTAATCTTCTCATTTTGTTGGTTTTGGTTTTTGGTGAATATGGATTAAAAATTATTCTTTTATCAAGTCTTTAACAGCAAAGTAAAAATACTTTTCATTTGTTTACATTGCGCAATATCCGATTTTTATTTATTTCTAATCGGTATAATCTTTGATAAGTCAGCGTTCAGACCCGAATAGCTTTTAACTACAATTTAAAACAACTGATGCACAAACAACATTCTCTTACTATTTTGGCTGTAATGCTTAGCTGTGCTGCGTTTGCGCAACCTACACATATTGTTACTGATGATGAAAAAGATTATAAAACTGCAAAAGAATTCATCGCTAAGGAACAGTATGCATTTGCATATCCGCTGGTAAAAGAATTGAAATTAAAATACGAGCCAAATAAAAAAACAGACCATGCATATTTAAATGATGATATAGATTATTACAATGCCTTGTGCGAATTAAAATTGCTACAGGATATTGGTAAAGAAGATGCGATACTTTTTATAAACAGCGTGAACAATGCGCCACGCAGCCAGATAATGAGTTTTCACCTGGCACACTATTATTTTTTAAAGAATGATTTTCAAAATGCGATCACTGCTTTTGATAATGCACGAGTTGAAAATCTAAGTAATGAACAGATTGCAGATGCGAAATTTGAAAAGGCTTATTCCTATTTTAACCTGAAGCAATTTGCGGTAGCAAAACCGTTGTTCAATGAAATACACCAGCTTTCTTCAGGCAAATATTACATACCTGCAAATTATTATTATGGCTTTATAAGTTATTATGATAAGCAATACAGTGAGGCATTGTCTGCATTCAAACTTGTAGAAACCTTTGATGAATACAAAGGTGTGGTGCCGTATTACATTGCTGAGATTTATTATTTTCAGGGCAAAAAGGATGATGCATTGCGCTACGGCGAAAGTGTACTTACCCGTAAAACACAATTGTACTATGATAAACAACTGCGCTTGTTAATAGGGCAGATTTATTTTGAGAAAAAAGAATACGAGAAAGCGTTGCCACTTTTGGAAGCGTATGTAAACAGCACAGATAAGGTTTCTAAAGAGATATTATACGAATTAAGTTTTTGCTATTATACTGCAGGCAATACCCAAAAAGCCATTGAAGGTTTTAAGCAGTTGAGCAATGAGAAAGATTCTATGGGTCAAAACAGCATGTACTTGTTGGGCGATCTTTATTTAAAAACTGGTGATAAGTTAAATGCAAGAACAGCATTTCAATACAGTGCATTCAATAGCAGCAATGCGCTTCAACAAAAAGTTTCCAGATTTAATTATGCAAAGCTGTCTTATGAATTGGGTTACCAGGATGTTGCATTAAATGAAATAAAAAGCTACCTGCAGAAATATCCAAACTCAGAATATGATAGCGAGGCAAAAGAGATACTGGTTTCTCTACTAGCTCGTACAAATAATTTTACTGATGCACTTTCTTTGTATCAATCCATTGACAGACCTACTGCTGCCATGCAAAAAGTGTATCCGGTTATATTGTATGGTAAGGCTATTGAATACATAAATGACCAGCAATTTGCAAGAGCAGATGAGTTGTTTGCAAAAATTATAATCGATGCGAATTCGGGCAAGAATGCTGCTTATGCAAACTTTTGGCGGGGAGAAATTGCTTATCGTCAGCAACGATACGATGACGCAGTGAGATACCTGACACTGTTTTTGCAAAGTGGTGTACCAAGCCAAGGTGAAGCAAATCAACAGACGGCTAAGTATAATATTGGATACAGTAGATTTCAAAAAGAGGATTATAAAAATGCCTCCCAATATTTTGAACAGGTTGTGAAAAATGTAAGTGCTTCATCTACATCAATTGAGCATGATGCATATTTGAGAAATGCAGATGCATATTATATGCAGAAAGATTTACCACGTGCAAATGCGATGTATGATGCTGCTATTGCGGCTGCATCCACACAAAGCGATTATGCTATGTACCAAAAAGCGATGATTGCAGGAATAAAAAATAGTGCAGAAAAAATTGCCATTTTAAACAATGTAAATAAGCAGTATCCAAAGAGTACTTTAAAGCAGGATATAAATTTGGAGATTGCACTTACCTATATTGCTGATGAAAAATTTAACGAAGCAGTTCCTTATTTAAATGCGGTGTTAGCATCAAACGATGGAGGTTTAAAACCGAGGGCATTGCTGAAATTGGGACTTGCATATTACAACAGCAGCAATAACGGCGAGGCATTAAAAAGCTATACTCAACTTATTAAAACATATCCTCAATCGGCCGAGGCTGAAGAAGCTGCAGACATTGTAAAAAGTATTTATGTAGAGGAAGGAAAACCTGATGAGTATGTAAAACTGATGAATGAAAACGGTAAAATGGTTTCTATGTCTGAGGTGGATTCACTTTCTTATTCAGCAGCAGTAAATAAGTACAACGTCGGAGACTGCACTGCTGCCATAGCAGGTTACAATAATTATATAGCGAAATATAATGCAGGTGCAATTTTAATAGATGCATATTTTCAGAGGAGTGAATGCTACCAAAAAAATAAGGATTTTGCAAATGCGCTTGTTGGTTATGCTTATGTAAATGCAAAAGGGAACAGTAAATATTTTGAAAAAGCTACATTGGAAGCTGCACGCATTTCTTATTTTGAAACGAAAAATTATGCAAATGCTAAAAAGTATTTTGAATCACTAAATAACAATGCGGTTAATCAAGATAACAAACTCGAAGCCTTAAGAGGTTTGGTACGCAGCTTTTATCAGTTGAAAGATTATACGGAAGCTTTTGTGGCTTCAAAAGAATTGCTTACAAAAAAGGGGTTGAGTACCGATGATAAGTCAATAGGAAATCTGGTACTTGGAAAATCGGCACAGATTGCGGGTGACTGCAATGCTGCTGTTACAGCATTTAAAGCCGTTGCTGCCATTAATAAATCTTTATGGGGTGCAGAAGCAAGGTATGAAATTGCGAACTGTTTGTTCTCCCAAAACAATTTAGCTGCCGCTGAAAAAGCTGCATTGGCTACGATCAAAGAGACAGGTTACGATGAGTGGGTAACGAAGTCGTATATTTTACTGGGAGATATTTTCGTTCAGCAAAAAGATTATTTCAACGCAAAAGCAACTTATGAAAGTATTGCTAAAAATGCCTCTATAGAAATCTTAAAAACAGAGGCCCAATCTAAATTAGATAAGGCAATAGCTGCAGAGAAATCACAATCCAAAATTAATAACTAGTATGTTTTTAAATAGTATAAAAAGGAAGTTTTATAGAATAGGGCTGTTGTTTTTTTGTTGCAGTTTTGCGTTGACAACTTATGCGCAGGAGCCCAAAAAAACACAATCGATAGACATTAACTCTTCCTATAAACCAGTACTTAAAAATGCGGTAAAGATAAATTTTGCAGGCTCGCAATTGCCAGCAGATACAACGGCACCAAGGCTTCAGTACAAAATTCCTTCGCAAAATTTATTTTATGCGTATAGCCCTATTTCTTTAAAACCATTGGCACTTGATCAGGATACGAACTTGTATTTGGGTAACAGGAAATTTTTAAAGATTGGGTACGGTAATTTTTCTACACCATATATCAGAGGGGGCATTAGTATTGGAGATGGTAAGAAGAGTTTATTAAATGCGACAGGAAATTATATTAGCTCCAAAGGCAATATTGTAAACCAGGACTATACCCAACTAAACGCCAAAGCTGCGGGAAGTTATTTCTTTGAAAAGAATGAATTGTATGGTGGGCTTGAATTGAATGCAAACACATTTCATCTTTACGGATACGATCACAAAGCTTTCAATTTTAAAAAAGATTCCATTCAACAGCAATTGCAGAATGTAACATTAAGAGCGGGTTTTAAAAATACCCAGCCAAATGAACTGGGTATTAACTACAACCCAAATGTGGAGTTGAGTTTATTTACAAATAAGGATAAGGTGAATGAAACAGATGCCGTTATTATATTGCCTTTTGATAAAAATATTACAGAAAACTTTACAGCAAAAGTTGTTCTTAAAGCTGACTTAACTGATTATGCAACTCGTAATGTTGCTCCGAATAATATTAAGTTTTCAAATAACATAGTACAGGTTTCACCCTCATTAAATTACCATGATGATATCTTCAAAATAAATGCAGGTATTACTCCTGCGTGGAATAATAAAAAGTATGAACTAATGCCTGATGTTTATGCAGAAGCCCAGTTGAAGGATAAGACCTTTGCTCTACAAGCAGGTTGGGTGGGGCGTTTGATAAAGAACAGTTACAAAAACCTAACAGCAATTAACCCTTATTTGTCTCCTGTTTTTATTCAATTAAATACAAAGGAAACTGAGTATTATGGTGGAATAAAGGCAAGTGTGGCCAAGCATTTTAATTTGAGTGCTAAAGCTGGCTTGGTAAGAAATAAGAATTTGCCATTTTTTATTAATGATACGGCTAGTGACAATAAATCTTTTAAAATAAGTAATGAAAGCAGTGTAAATAATTTTAGGATCCATGCTGATGTTGGATACATTAACCAGGATAAATTTTCACTAACAGCGGGTATA
>JANXTN010000197.1 GCA_025352435.1 Ferruginibacter sp.
TCTGCAGAAGAAAAACTAGAAATACACCGTGCGTTAATTGAAAATATAAAAGAAGAGAACAAGTATTACATGTACGATTTCTTTTTTGATAACTGTACCACAAGGCTGCGGGATATTATTGTAAAATACCATCAACCAAAGCCTTTATTACCCGCTGTAATGCCCACCACATTCACCTTTCGAAATGCCATACATCAGTATCTTAACAACGGAAATATGCTGTGGAGTAAATTTGGTATTGATATTTTATTAGGCGCACCCACCGATGCGGTTATGACCATTCCTCAGCAACAATTTTTACCTGAGAATTTAATGAAAGCATTAAGCGCTACTCAAAACACAACCATTGTTTCTTCAACACATAACTTATATGTGCTGGGAGAAAACAACAATAAAAAATCAATTTTTACACCGCTTGTTTTATTTGCTTCATTGTTATTTTTATTTGTCTTAGTCAGCCTTTTCAAAAGTAATAACATGCAAAAAGTTCTGCATTTCATGGATGCCCTACTTTTTTTTACTGTTGGCTTGTTAGGAATATTGTTGGTTTTTATGTGGGTTGGTACAGATCATATCATGACAAAAAATAACTACAATCTTTTGTGGGCTTGGCCCATGCACATGGTTTATGCCTT
This sequence comes from Ferruginibacter sp., assembly GCA_025352435.1. Classification (GTDB taxonomy): domain Bacteria; phylum Bacteroidota; class Bacteroidia; order Chitinophagales; family Chitinophagaceae; genus Ferruginibacter. The sequence continues at coordinate 636 of JANXTN010000197.1, forward strand.
CTCCTTACACAGGAATAGTAAAAGAGCAAAAATTTATTCCATGCTCGTAGTTATCTCTCTTGTTTTGGTTTTATGCTCGTGGTTTTTTCTTCCGCAATTAATGAACAATGCATTGCTTCCAGTAGTCGTCCTCATGGTTTGGCGGGCAGCATCTGCATTTAAAACAAAGGCAAATAAATTTGTTAATTTTTAAAAACACATTCATATTTCTTAAGCGCACAAATGATACACAAAACTATTTCTTACCAAAATATCAAGATCTCTTACACTATAGCAGGCAGGGGAAAAGCAGTAATGTTGGTACATGGTTTTGCAGAAAACGGAACTGTGTTTGATAATCAGGTTGATTTTTTAGAAGAAAACTATTTAGTAATCGTTCCTGATTTACCGGACATAGGTAAGTCAGCAATGCTGCAAAAAGAAAATGTTCAGTTGACAGATTATGCTGCAATTTTAAAAGCAATTTTAGAAGAAGAAAAAATAGAAAAGTTTACTTTGATAGGTCACAGCATGGGCGGTTACATTACGCTTGCATTTGCAGGATTGCACCCACAAATTTTAAATGGTTTCGGACTATTGCACAGCAGCGCATACGCAGATGACGATGAAAAGATAAACACCAGAAAAAAAGGAATTTCATTTATCAAAGAAAACGGGACAACAGCTTTCTTAAAAACTTCAATTCCCAATCTCTTCTATGACACCCAAAAAAGTGAAGAAGATATAAAGAGCCTTATCGAAAAAGGAAATAATATTTCTCCCGAATTGCTCATTCAGCAATACAATGCAATGATTTCCCGACCTAATACAACTTCTGTTTTAAAGACTTTTACATCAGCGATCCTTTTTATAATTGGACAGCATGATACTGCAGTACCATTTACATACAGCCTTCAGCAAACACACCTACCATCACTTTCGTATGTAAGTATATTGCGCCATACTGCACACATGGGCATGGTAGAAGAAGCAGATTTAGTAAATAAGTATTTGGGGGAATTTTTGCAAGCAGTTTAACCCATAGAACAATGGAATACAGCATTATTACGTAAATTGGTATCTCATTCTAGACATGAAGAAACTTTTATCAATCATATTTTTATTAGGCAGTTTTCTTCCTGTTATTGCAGCCCACATTACAGGTGGGGAGATTATCTATACTTACGTTGGACCCGGTGCCGGAGCTGCATCAAAAATTTACAGGATTACTGTAAGATTATTTCGAGATAATAACTGCCCGCCTCCATGTGCAGGCATGCCTGCAGCTGTGGCAGTTGCCATTTTTGATAATTCAAACAACGCCCTTGTTGGAGGAATAAATAACATAACCCGAAACAGTGATGATCCTGTTGGAATCGTTTCTTCACCACCTTGTCTCACCAATTCACCCGTTTTTAATTACAGTGTGGGGAGTTATACTTTCGATGCGGAATTACCCATTAATCTTGCCGGATACACAATCACTTATCAAACCTGTTGCAGGGTGGCCAACATAACTAACATAGGCAATGCTCCAAGCGTAGGCTCCACTTATGTTGGTTCTATTCCGGGAACCCAAACTTTACCTTTAGGTAATAACAACAGTGCTAAATTTGAAACGGGCATATCTGTTATTTGCCAGGGAAATAAATTTTTGCTTGATTTTAGTGCAACAGATCCTGATCTAGATTCTTTGGTATACTCCACTACAAGTGCTTATAATGGGGGTGCTGCCGCAGATGCAAGTTTTAGTAATCCGGCGCCGCCACCATATGATGATGTTCCTTATTCTTCGCCCTATTCAGGGTTTCAGCCGTTAGGACCTTTAGGAGTAATAAATTCATCTACCGGATTTCTTTCAGGTACGGCTCCGGCAGCCGGAAAATACATAGTATGTGTTTTAGTAAAAGAATACCGCAATGGCATTTTTATTTCTGACCACAGAAAAGATTTTATTGTAACTGTTGCGCCTTGTGATTTTGCAAGTTCTCAACTACAAACCAGTTATGTAAACTGTGATAGTTTAACGGTGAAGTTTAAAAATGAAAGCAATTCTGTACTTAACCTCACTTTTGATTGGAGTTTTGGAGATCCATCTACGGGTGCACTTAACACATCAAAACTTGAAGAGCCTACTCACAAATATTCGGCCCCCGGAGATTATCAATTAATATTAACTGTAAATGCGGGTACGCCCTGTGCTGCAAGCGATACATCCATTGTAAAAGTTTACCCGGGTTTTTTTCCTGCAACAGATACAGTCATGAATACCTGTAAAGGAGTTCCTGCTCAATTCAATGACATCACAACAACAAGTTTTCCTCCGGTTAATTATTGGTTATGGGATTTTGGTGACCAAACTACCAATGCAGATACCAGCAGAATTAAAAGCCCAACTTACACATATGCAACAGCAGGAAATTATATTGCGCAGTTAACAGTAGGTACAGCTAAAGGTTGTAAAGGTACCATTTCAGTACCCGTAAAAATTGTTGACAAACCGGATTTTACCATATCAAAAGATACCTTAATTTGCACTATAGATACGCTACAGCTTCGCAGCAGTGCTACAAGTGGCAGCATAACATGGACTCCAAATTACATGATCAATAACACGGCAAGTTTTAATCCATTGGTTAGCCCTGATGTGAGTACACGCTATACTGCCTTTTATGAAAACCCGAAAGGCTGTAGTGCTACTGCAAGTGTTTTTGTAAAAGTAGTGACAGATGTAACCTTACTTTCGGCCAACGACACAAGCATTTGCAGAACGGATAGTGCTCGACTTATGTTAAAAACCGATGCTTTGTATTTCAATTGGACTCCAAGCAATGTTATCTTAGACCCAAAGGTTCAAAATCCAATTATTTTTCCCACTGATTCAATTAGCACATTTCATGTATCTGCTTCTATTTCAAATAAATGTTTTAAAGAAGATGATGTTGTTGTAAGAACAGTTCCATATCCTTTAGCAAATGTGTCAGGTGAAGACCCAATTTGCTATGGTCAAAATGCACAGTTGAATGCTACAGGTGGCAGTATATATCTGTGGTCGCCAACCACTTATTTAAACAATTCAAATATCCCAAATCCATTATCAGTTTTCCCCAAACAGTCTATTACTTATTCAGTATCTGTAAAGGATACATTTGGTTGCCCAAAACCTGTCTTTAAAACCTTTAAAGTAAATGTGATAAGGATTATTGCAGATGCAGGTCCATCAGACACATCAATAGTGTTGGGTCAAACACTCCAATTAACTGCCTCCGGTGGTACTAAGTATTTTTGGAGCCCGGCAACTTATTTAAATAATCCTGAAATTGCAACCCCTTTATCAACACCGGATAACAATATAAAATATACAGTTGCCGTAAGCAATGCTACAAACTGTATAGCTACAGATACCATCAATGTAAAAGTATTTTTTCTTCCCCCTGATATATATGTGCCATCTGCATTTACGCCCGGAGGCGATGCAAAAAACGATTTGTTCAGGCCAATTGCTTTGGGGATAAAGTCGCTGGAATCATTTAGTGTGTATAACAGGTGGGGGCTTTTGCTATACAAGACAAGCACTTTAAATGAAGGTTGGGATGGCAAGTTTAAAGGAATTCCACAACAGCCGGGGACGTATGTTTGGCAGGCAAATGCAACCGATTATAAAAACAAAAAAATATTCAGAAAAGGCACCGTAATCCTTATCAGATAAAAAATTAATAAAAAACTTCACTACAAATAACATGAATAAAACAATATTTATTACCGGTGCTACATCTGGTATTGGCAAGGCATGCGCAGAAAAATTTGCTCATAACAACTTTGATATTATTATTACCGGCAGGCGGGAAGCATTGCTTAAAAGTGTTAAAGAAGAAATAGAAAATAAATACAAAGTACAGGTAACAACCCTTTGCTTTGATGTACAGAATAAAGAACAGGTTTTTAACGCAATAATTACGCTTCCAAAAGATACCTCCATAGATATTTTAATAAACAATGCTGGACTTGCGCTTGGAAGAGACGCCTTTGATGAGGCCGATATTGCTGATTGGGAAACGATGATGAATACGAATGTAAACGGACTTTTGTACGTAAGCAGAGCCTTACTACCTTTTATAAAAAAAACCAACGGTCATATTATCAACCTAGGTTCTATTGCGGGCAAGGAAGTGTATGAAAATGGTAATGTTTATTGCGCAAGCAAATTCGCTGTGGATGCAATATCTCAGTCAATGCGAATTGATCTTTTAAAACACAACATTAAGGTCACCTCTGTCAATCCGGGAGCAGTAGAAACTGAGTTTTCTATTGTGCGATTTAAGGGAGATAAAGCTAAAGCTGAAGCTGCTTACAAAAATTACATTCCTTTAACAGCAAACGATATAGCAGACACCATTTTTTACTGTGCCACTTTGCCAAGTCATGTTTGTATTAATGACCTAACCATCACTTGTTTACAGCAGGCAAACACGTCAATCTTTTATAAAAAATAAACAGTAGTATTAGCACTACAAAATAAAATGTTCAACACTACGATCTGAACACAATAACTGATTTAAATTTCCGTTTAATATTGAGTATTAAAGTTTAAAATCTAGATTATCCTTATCCGTCCCTAATGAAACTCCTTTTCACCATAATCGCTGTAATGTTATGTGTTGGGTTATCAACTCAAGTAACTGCACAACCAATGGTGAAGCCGACAGCGTGCGATAACATAGCCATTTTACAACAGGTTGACAGTTTAAAAAAAGACTTTGAAAAGCAGGGTTTTGTGCTTGCAAAAGAAGCTAGCATGCCCATGGAAAGTGATTATGAAATTCCTGTGGTTGTTCCATTAAGACAAGGCACTTGGTACAGAGTAATTTTTATTGGAGATATTACATCGAGGGTTTATGAAGTGCGTATGTATGATTGGAATGAAAAGCAAGTAGTTTTTCAGCGTAAAATGTGGGGTGATGTAGATGGAAACATAATAAATTACGATTACATTCCACAATTTACCGAGTATCACATGATCAAACCGGTCCAAATTAATAAGAAGAAGAAAGAACTTTGCGGTTATTTTATGATCTTTAAAAAGATTACCAAGCCATAAATAATTACTAACCATCACTGAATAAAAAAGGGCTGTTTTCACTAAGAAAACAGCCCTTTTTAGTTTTATAAATGTTGAAGAAAGGTGTAGTTGAAACAAGCAAATAAAAACTAAATATTTGATGGTTTATCTAGTAAAAGAAACAACATTAATTATCTGTCCCTGAGGTAAAGATCATCTCTATTTAATGTGAACCCATTTTAAATTAAATATTTCTACATATTTATCCGTTATTAAGATGTAAAAAACCTTATCAAATATTACTTGATAAGGTCCTAATCTTTCTTTCAATTGATCATTTCTATTGTGCTAAAGAAATTCTTACCTGCACTCCCGCTCTTGTGTTAGTTGTTGGTGCGCTGGATGATATATATGGTTTCACTTTTCGCTGATCAAAATAAAACTTTAAGTTCACCCTGTTGTTTAGGAAATAATCAACTGTGGGGGTAATTGTTATCTCTCTACTGCCCCCTGTTGCAAAATTATTATCCTGGTCCAATCTGCTGTTTGCTGTTACATTGTCTCTCACTCTATAATCAATTCTAAAGTTGATTTCGTTCTCCAGTTTTTTACCGCCGCCTAAAAATTTGGGAAGTTTTAAACCACCTAATAACTGTAATCCTCTCTTACGGTAACCTGCGCCAACAGTAAATTCTGTACTGCGTTGCTCACTCAACTGGTAATCATATAAACTCAAACTAAGCGTACGGGATTTTGCATATTCAAACTTGCCCTGAAATTGATTTGTGAACTGCATATCAAAGCCAAGCAAAGGAGAAAATTGCTCTTGCAAACTCACATTCGGCACCAAAAAGAAGGGTATAAATGCTTTTGAAACCGTATCGTAAAAAGATGGATAGCCAAACCTCGAAACATCCTGGTACAACAGAGCAGATGTAAAGCCATTCATACTTAAACTTCCGTTGTAAGCATGGGTTACATTAAAGCTGTTGAAAATTTTATCGAGCCCTTTAATTTTCGATAAACCATTATAACTAATGTTCCAGTTGGGTTTTGGTAAAATAGAACGGAATGGATTTGTTTTCGTACGTCCATCAGTCTGTTTAATTAAGAATACATTTTCAGGATTCTGACCTGTATACGCAGCAATGAATGATGGGATTAATACATCTACTGCATATTTACCATAACCATAATAATAACCATCAGCCTGCAAGCCGCCGCTAGGTTGTTGTTGTGTGTAAGGATTTGATTTTCCGAGACGTCTTGACAAAATTGCCCTATTGGCCTCAAATGTTTTAAAAGTTTCTGAAACCCGATTTGGATCAAATTTACCGAATAGCGTTTTGAAAGCGATATAACTCACATCAAATCCACCGGTTGAGTATGGTGTTAAATGCATAAACTTTTTATTAAAGCCGCCCGTAGTGTCTACAAACTTGAAGGTTTCGGAATAGTTTTTACTGAAAGTTTTTTTAATATTTAGCGTAATGTTTAAATCTCGTACCGGTTCTAAAGTGGCGCTGCCGGTAAATGTCTGATCAAAATTCTGTTGAAACAGATAATTAAAAGTTGAATCTTTTGTGATGAGTCCTTTTGCTGCTTTTCTGTTTAACCAGTTGCTGTCCACTTGCCTTCCTAAAATAAAATCAAAGCCTGGCGCCATACTTTTAAAGTTTTGCCCAAGGTATTGGGTGCTGTCTGTGTAGCCCGGCAGGCGTGTACTGCCTGTTTCTCCCGCAGATAAATTCACCTGCTTTAAGCTGGTAAATAATTTACCAAAAACTTTTAATGGCGTACTCACATAAGGCACTGCTGATTTGTCCAAAATTCTACGGGTGCGTAAAACTTTTTGACCTGTTTTTGTGGTAACACTATCTGTAACTTTTGTATACCTTTTCCGCCATTTTTCTCTATCAGCAATATTATTTGGTACATCCAGTTGGCGTAAGAATTTAGATTTTTGGTACAACCTTGTAAAATCCATTTGTACGGTTGCTTCTTTTTGTTGCCCATTCTCTAAAAAGTTCCCAAGGTTTACTGCTAATCTGCTTGCACCAATCCATCTGTAAATGGCCTGGTATTTTACATTCGCAGTTACAAAATCAAGCGCAGGTATTTTGGCCAGGGGCAATGTGTAAGAAAATGCCGCCGTTTGATAAAAGAGTGTATTTCTTCCACCCTTAAATAAATTGGTGAGCAGTGTATCTTTTTTGGCTTTTGTATTTAATCTGCCTGCAGGCTCATCAATACGGGAGTTGTTTGTAGCTGTATAATCAAGCAGGATAGATCTTGTAAGGTTCCAACGCACAATATAATCTCTCTGAAAAATAAAATACTTGTCGTACGTTTCAGGCGTTTGGTATTTATCACCACCCAAACTTCTTGGTTTCACCACGCCAAACTGCCTTTGCAAATCTGCTCTAAAACTTAACTGCGACGGTATGTAATTAATATTAAAATCTTTTAGGAGATCAAACCATTTTGTTTTTGTTTTTTTGAAAATCGCTTTTAGTGGCGTGATGTATTTTGGCTGAGGTGCAAAATTATAACCAAGTGCAGCCCTGTGCCTCGTTACATCGTTATACTCAATTAATGGATTATAGCTGCTCGTTTTTAAGTAAGAATAACTCACATCCACATTGGATATATCATATATTTTAGGCTTCTTCGTATTCGTTTTTAATTTTCTTACATTCGTAAAGTTTACAGTTTTGGTAGAGGTAAAATCCACAGCTGTTTTGCGGATAGAATCTTTTTGGTTGGACGGTACAACTTTTAATTTATCCTTCAATTTTATATCCTTGTCATAAGGATCATATTCAGGTGCACTTACAGATTGAGAATAACTTGCAAATACCGGAATTGACATGGCAGCTCTTTTGGGTAAAACTTTACCTAATTCTAAATTTGTTGCAACATCAAACTGATAAAAATTATCTCTGTAACGTTCGTTTACTCTCTGTTCCAAAGTACCAAAACCTTTTGTATGCATGTTGCCTGAAAGAGACAAGGTTCCTAAATCTGCAAGTGTAAAATCGACTCTTGCTAATGCCGCATATCCGCCATTTTCATCAAGAGATGAAAGCCTCAATTCATTTACCCACATCTCGCCGCAAGCCACCAAAGAGGTTTTTGTATTTTCTACTCCAATCAACATTCCTTTAATTTCCCCAAGGTTTGGATTTCCCATTACTGAATAGGTTTGCCCATTTTTTTGAGGTACAGAATATATCGCATTCAAAGGTGTTGTTGAAAGGTTTCTCGCCTGCTTAATTTTTGTAAGTTGTGTCAAATCTAGATCCAGCGAGTTAGCCGGATTCCAAAGCGAATCGTTGTATGCTTGCGAATTTGCACCAAGTTTGGCGGCAGCATCGAGCTTTGTATTTATTAATGGAATCCTTATTTCATAATAATTATTTACAAAGTCTGTCCCCATTCTAAAAACTGCTGTGAGGTCTTTATCTTTTAATGGCGGGTTTGCCGTTTTTGACTGTTCGGCATGTATGTACATGGACATTTTTTTGAACTGTCTTAAATCTTTATTTCCAAAAGTTTGGAAAACGCCTTTTGCATCTCCTCTTTTTAAATCGCAAAATTGCAGCGTCATTGATTGTTCGTTCTGCAAAAGGTTTACACCATTGTTGCTCAATGTTTGCTGGCGCTGTATATCTCTTGGCGTGCGGTATGGTAAGGGAGATCTTGTATCATTTTCTTCAATGTTTACAGCACCTACATTAAAAGCAGAGTTTGTAGCCACATTAAACATTCCTGTCGTATCTATCTGAAATTTGTAGCGTCTCCAAATATTTCTTGCTAATTGTAATTGTGCAAAACGAACTACAGCAGTATCTGCAAAATCTGTCATAAACATTCTTATAAAACGGATAGATTTAAAATCCTGAATGTTGCCTATTTTTTTATCATAACTGTTTACCGGAATTCTAAGCTGGTAAAAGGTCTCGTTTCTTGTAGTACCGTTTGGAAGATTTACAGCCACAACTTTTTTATCTACAATAAAGTTTTTACCTATCTGCATTACAGGATCGGTGGACGGTTTTAAATCTAGTATGTACTGATAATATTCTTCTGTCTCGTTGAGGGTATTATCTCTGTTAAAATCTTCTGCATCGGGATACAATGTTGCGGCAGATGTAAATTGTCCGCCGTTATCTATCGGTGAATTTCCTTCAGGCGAATTGTAATTTTTATAACGTGCAAGTATACCATCCGCGGCACTAAAACTGCTGTTTCTATAATGTTTGTAATCGTCACTAGATGGATCACGAAGTGCATTTTGATATGCAGGTGAATTGATACCAAAATTTGCAGCAAGTTTATCCAAATAGCTTTTTCGTCTTCTTACCTCTGCCGAATCACTCAACCCATCAAGCCCAATATCCTGGTACTTTCTATCATCGGGATTGTTACTAAAAGCATTTGTAACCTGCAACTGGTTTCTTGGTACACGTCCCCAAACCGTTTCATCCATTGGTGCAGGAGCATTGGGCGTAGAAATTCCATTTTCATAAAAACGTCTGCCGTCTTTTAAAATATCTTCCGAAATATTACCAAGGTTAAAATATAATTTGCCTCCAGCAGATGATGGATTGTTTATGAAAGGATCCTGTATCCATGCTTCTATAAATTCTATGTTGGCCGTTTCAAAATCTGTCTGATCAATATTGCGTTGCAGCCCACCCCATCTCTTTTGCGGGTTTAAAAAATTGCCTTGTGCATTAATGGTTGCAGCACTATCGTCATAATTATAAGGCCCTCTTTCTTTGGGGTAATAAGCAACATCAAAAGTAACGAGCTGGCTTTCACCAAAACCTGTTGTCTTTTGTGGGAAAATTTCCTTCTGATAAATTTGTCGCACCCTTGGATCGCTTAACAAATTGGCATCTGTAATGGGATTGTTACTTGCCCGGAGTTGTTGCAGAATTTGTTCAATTTGGTACCATGCTATTTTTGAACGGTTTTTACCATAATTTAAATTGTTGTTTAACCTTGCTTCCGGAAACAATTCTATATTACTGTTACGTGGGGTAGCACCAACGGGCGTTGCAGATAATCCCCACGCCACCGCAGGAAATCTAAGATCGATTCCCGATTTGCTTCCTTCAAAATCATCAATATAAATTACGCCGTTTGCACCTTTACCAATCTGTGGCGCATGGCCGGGTTTAAGCATGGCACCTTCTACATAAGCATTTACAGTGGATGGAGCTTTGGTAGCATAAAAAGGAAGTTTATCCAGCAACTTAGTAAGCCTTGGTAAATCTTTTCTATAATTCACATCCAAGCCATACATGGCATTTCTTATTGGATCTTCACCCAAATTTACTTTTGTAAAAAAAGGTCTTTCGCTTAATCTTACAATGGTACCGCCAATTGAAAGCTGTTCTTTTGCAGTGTTTTTTAGCTGATAATCCAACCTTAACCCTAAAAAAGATTTTTGTTGTAAACCAAACGAAGCATTGTTTTCAAAATTTACCTGCACAGGCAAACCAGAATTTAAAATAGCGGGATTAATTATTTTGATAGTACCTAAATCGTAATTCACATCATAATCCACACCTTCCTGCAATGCACGCCCACCGGCACTTACAGATACTGAGCCTTTTGGAATATTGTAGCCGATACTGATATCGCCGGAGCCTGAAGTTTTTGCAGAGCCACGAAGTAGAAACCGGTTTAAATTTGGATACTGCTGTGCAACTGCTTTGATAGAATCGTATAAAGCATAAAATAAAGTGTCTGCCGCAGTTGATGGTACAGTGGTGTAAACCTGGGGTGCGAGATCTCTTCCAAACGGTTCAAGTAAAGGGAAAATTACCCGGCTGTATTGTGAGTTAACAGTAAAGTTTTCTATGTAATCAAATACACCATCCGGTTGCGGATCAAGTTGGCTGTTAAGCCTGTCTAAATTTATCAAAGAAATGATTGGAGCACCCTGATTTTTATTTCCAAAAGGTAAATAACGTTTTGCGCCCAGGCCCGGTTGTTCATACAACACATCCAGTTTAAAATCTTGTGGAGTTAATACACCATATCCTACAGAATATACATTCTTCATCATCAGTTTCCAGATAGGAAGATTTGTGCGCTGCGATGTAGCTTTTAATAATTTTAAAAACAAAACTTTTTGTGTAGCAGTTGAACTATCCGGTGGTACATCTTCAGAAAATTCTCCTACCTGATAAATTTTTCCGTTAAAAGAATATTGATAAGCTACACCTAAAACTTCATCGGTTTGTAAAGGTGAACTTAGTGATAAAGTTCCCAACTGACGATTGTACGTATAAGAAGTACTGTCTAGCTTTCTGGCAAAAGTTTTTTCAAAATCCTGAACAGGTTTCAGTTTTAAACTCAATAAATTATTATAAATGGTAGAAGAGTTTCTGGCATCCGGCAGGTTTCTTATTTTGGTAAGCAAATCATTTGTGCCGTTCGTTGGTATTGGTTGGCCACTTAATACATTTATTGTATCAGCCTGTAAGTATGGATTTCTTTCCGCAAGGTCCATCAATCCAACAATATCACGGGTTTCAGTGGTAATACCGTTTCGGTTTGTAACCCACACCTGCATTTTTAAAATTTGAATGGGGCTATTAATTGCCGGCGCATTTGCCATTATTCTGTTGTAGTTATCTCTAAAATATTGAGCTACTAAAAAGTGTCGATTTTCCTCATATTCATCGGCTTTAATTTCAAAAGTTTGAGAAGCAGAACCTCCCTGTAAATTTACATTTTGACGTTGCGATTTTTGATTTGCAAGTATGGTCGTTACATACAATCTTCCAAACTGCAGTTGCGTTTTTATACCAAACAATTGTTGTGCTCCCGGTATCAAAGTTCCTTTAGATGCAAAACTTACCGAACCTGCTTCAAACCTCTTTATTATATCATCATTATTTCCGGTGTAATCGAGTTTTAGCTGATTATCAAGATTGAAATTTGCAAGTGTATTGTAATTAATGGGAAACTTAAGTTTGTCACCAATGTTTGCATTTACATTTAACTGTGCATTTAAATTAAAATCCAATCCGCCACTCTTCCGTGCTCTTTCAGGCAAAGTTGGATTGTCTATTCTCTGTCCCTGATAACCTGCAGTGATATCAACATTTCCCTGTGGTGTAATTTCTATCTTGCCCGTACCGAACAAACGATTAAACAAATTGTCCGATAAGGACAGTTTTGGCTTTAATAATTTTCCTCTGTTAAGTAAGTTGGTTGTATTTGCCCTCTTTTGAAAATAAGCAATTTCGGATTTTCTGTTTTGTATAGCCCAGTATTCATCAAAGCTGTAGGTGGTAGGTGTACGATAATACTTCTCACCAATTTTTTCATATACAGCGTACGTTCTTGTAATGGCATTGTAAACAACTGAATCTTTTACATTAGATGGATTGGGTAGGTAAAATGTACCTCTGTTGCCGGAAGATATAGCATCTCCTCTGCTATCGTTAATAGGATAATGCAATGATGCAGGCGGAGGTGTATCCCTTACATTTTGATTTAATTGGAGGAGTGATTTATTGTTTTTGTTTTGAACCGAAAAAGCAAAAAGCAATGGCACACCTGCACACACCATTAGAGTGAAAAGTAATTTTCTTATAAGCAGCATTAAGATAATAAGTTAATGTAAATCTTGACTCAAATTACTTTCAGGGCTTTTTTTATCAGGTCTTCTAATTTTAAAATTTCAGGTTCGGCAGTAAGTATTTTTTTGACAGAAAGTTCAGCTTGTTTTTGGGCAATTCCAAGTGCAATCAATGCATTTACTGCATCTCTTTCTATATTGTTGACTGTTTTACTCCACGATTGGCTGCTTGAGGAAGACTTATTTCCTACTTTATCTTTCAGTTCCAACACCAACCTTTCAGCAGTTTTTTTGCCAATGCCTTTTACACTTTCAATTAATTTCAAATTGCCGGTGGAAATTGCAATTTCAACTTCTTCTGGTTTTAAGGAAGACAACATCATTCTGGCTGTGGCTGCACCCACTCCTGAAACACTGATCAATAAAACAAACATATCTTTTTCCTCCTTCTCAAAAAAGCCGTACAACGTATGGGCATCTTCTTTAATCTGCAGATATGTAAAGAGTTTTCCTGCCGGCAATGACTCAATAGCAGAATAAGTGTTTAATGTAATATTAACTTCATAACCTACACCATTAATATCTACATAAACCTGCGATGCATTTTTGTAACTGAAATCTCCTCTTAAATATGCATACATAGCTTTCTTAGTCTGACAATTAACGAAAATAATGCATTTTATTGTTACAGAAGGCAAAAATTACTTCACAATGATTTCAATTATATTTACCAATAATATTATCAAACGCTAAAAAAATTATTGAAGGAATGGATAAAATTACTGCTGCTATAACTTGTGTGGGTGGATATGTGCCTGAATACAGACTTACCAATAAGATTTTAGAAACAATGATCGATACTAACGATGAGTGGATCAAATCCCGTACAGGAATAAGTGAGCGGCGCATTTTAAGGGGAGAAGGTTTGGCGTCGAGCGATATGGGTGCGGAAGCGGTGAAAAATATTCTTGAAAAAAAAGGTATCTCTCCGGACGAAATAGATTGTGTGATATGCGCAACAGTTACACCTGACATGCTTTTTCCTTCCACCGCCAATATCATCTGCGATAAAGTTGGTATAAAAAATGCGTTCAGTTACGATATAAATGCAGCTTGTTCAGGTTTTCTGTTTTCCGTTACTACTGCTGCAAGTTTAATTGAAAGTGGGCGGTACAAAAAAATTATTGTAGTAGGGTCAGATAAAATGAGCAGTATTGTAGATTATACGGACCGAACCACCTGCATATTATTTGGGGACGGTGCTGGTGCAGTTTTATTGGAAGTTTCTACTGATGAAAATGGTATAAAAGACAGTATACTAAAAACTGATGGTGCGGGTAAGCCGTTTTTGCATATGAAGGCCGGCGGTTCTTTCAAGCCTTCCACAGTAGAGACTGTATTAGCAAAAGAGCATTATGTATACCAGGAAGGACAAACAGTTTTTAAATTTGCAGTGAAGGGCATGGCGGATGTGAGTTATGATTTGATGCAACGCAATAATCTGACAGGAGATGATATTGCCTGGCTGGTACCGCATCAGGCCAATTTGAGAATAATAGAAGCTACGGCCAACAGAATGGGATTGGCAAAAGAAAAGATAATGATCAACATTGAAAAATATGGCAATACTACTGCTGCAACCATTCCCCTTTGTTTATGGGACTGGGAAGATAAACTGAAAAAAGGCGATAACCTTATTCTGGCAGCATTTGGAGGTGGATTTACCTGGGGCGCCACACTGGTAAAATGGGCTTATTAAATAGCTATCAGACAAATCAAATTTTCTATGAAACCAATTATTATTCTAGTCGGGTGTTGTATCCTAAATCTTACAACACATGCGCAAACGAGGTACATAATCAAATTTAAAGACAAAGGCACGAATCCTTTTTCAATTGCCAATCCTTCTCAATACCTTAGCCAACGTGCATTGCAGCGCAGAGCAAGATATAATATTTCAATCGACAGCCTGGATTTACCAGTAACTCCTAGGTATATTGATAGCGTAAAAACGGCAGGAAATGTAACTGTTTTAAATGCATCAAAATGGTTGAACCAAGTAACAATAAAAACTACTGATCCTATAGCATTAGCGAAAATAAACAGTTATCCTTTTGTTATGAGTAGTATGGCCGTTGCAGCAAGAATGAACGAAGAGTCTTTCCCTGTCAACAAGAAATTGGATACCCCAACAGATGTCCCTTTTATAACAAACCAAACAATTTTTTCATCTCGTTTAATGGCAGATGTTTTTAACTACGGTGCCTCTCACGGACAGATTCACCTACACCAAGGTGAGTTTTTACATAACCATGGTTTTAAAGGCGAAGGAATGGAACTTGCAGTGTTAGATGCCGGTTTTTTTCACTATCAAACTTTACCCACGTTTGATAGCATCAGATTAAACAACCAGATTTTAAACACTTATGATTTTGTGGCAAACGAATTCAGTGTAAATGAAGATGATAGCCATGGTATGAACTGCCTTAGTACAATAGCCGCCAACCTACCAGGCACTTTTGTGGGCACCGCACCAAAAGCAATTTTTTGCCTTTACAGAACAGAAGATGTGGCAAGCGAAACCAGAATTGAAGAACACAACTTAGCAGCGGGTTATGAAAAAGCTGATAGCATTGGCGTAGATATTTGTTCTGTGTCTTTAGGCTATACAACATTCGATTTTCCTTCTCAAAATTATACCTATGCCGATATGAATGGCAATACCACCATGAGTGCTATAGCATCTGACATTGCAGCTAAAAAAGGAATGCTGCCTGTGATAGCGGCGGGTAATGAAGGAACAAGCGCTTGGCATTATATTTCAACCCCCGCAGATGCAGATAGTGTGATGGCTGTTGGAGCCGTGGATACTTTGGGTAATGTAGGAAATTTCAGTAGCTATGGTCCAAGCAGCAACGGAAGAATTAAACCGAATGTAGCAGCAACAGGAGTAAGAGCAGTAGTGGCCAGTCCAAGCACAGGTCTACCCGTTTTAAGCAACGGGACTTCCTTTGCGGCTCCTAATATGGCCGGTCTTACAACTTGTTTGTGGCAGGCATTTCCTGAAGTTAACAATATGGCTATTTTAGATGCCATGCAACGGGCATCGAATAAATTCACTGCACCCAATGATAGGGTCGGTTACGGTATACCGGATATGAAAAAGGCATTTGTTATTCTTTTAAGAAAATCTTTCTTACAACAATCTAATATTGCAGGTTGTATTGCAAACTTTCAGTTGACTGTAAAACAGGATAACAGTATGAATGTTATTATCGAAAGAAAACTGGCGAGTGAAGTCGTTTTTTCACCTCTCAAAACCTTTGCAGGTATAGGAAATTTTACAAATAAAAATATCAGTTTTACCGATGATCTTTCTACCACAAGTGGTGGAAACACGAATTACAGAATCAGAATGGATATTGCTACAGATACCAGTTTTTATCTTGATTCGCTTTCTATAAATCCATCTCCAACATGCAACAACAAAAAAGAAAACAAAATTACAATTACCCCCAACCCTGTCACGGATATAGCAAATATTGCGATAAGCAGAACAACCGCAACTCAAATAAAAATTGTGATAGTTAATGCAGGTGGTAAAAGGGTTTATGCAACAACATTTGAACAATCTGCAAGTACTTTAATAAAACAAATAAACATGAAGAATATGGCTGCGGGTATTTATTTTATCTCAGTTTTGGGAGATGATAAAAAAATTATTACTGAAAGAATTTTAAAAAGATAAAACCGCCACAAACATTGTATCGGCTTGTATTTCGTAACCTTTTAAATATTCCATTTGTAAAATCTGCAAATGGAATATTTGTTTTAGGGCAGCTACCACATCTTCATTTTCTTTTTTGAATACAGAGCAGGTAATATAAAAAAATAATCCACCACTATGTAAAGAGCTGATTGCGTTTGAAGCAATTTTTAATTGCATCGTTGCATATTTATCAATTTTGGAGAAATGAAAAAAAGCAGTTTGCTCCGGTGTTCTACTCCAAGTTCCACTACCCGTGCATGGAGCATCACAAATTATTAAATCATATTTTTTTTCAGAAATTACACATTGTTCTTCAAATAAATTTGTAATAAAAGCATGATAGTTTTTAATTTCTGCATCTTTAAAACGGATGCGCAGATTGTTTAAAATATTAGGCCGAATATCTGAAACGTGCAGGTTAACGTGCCCGTGTAAAACATCGTGTAGCAGAATAGATTTACCGCCACTTGCCGCACAGCAATCCCACACTTCAATATCTTTTTTTAAATACCCATCCTGCCTCTTCAAATGATTAAAAACAATTTGAGAATTTCTATCCTGCACAACAACTTCTTTATTGGGTGAAAAGAACAAATCTGTTTTGAATCCCTGTTGCAGTGCAATACAGGAAGTAAATACTTCTTCAAACTCAATATTATTATTGGTAAGTTTTTCAAGAACTCTCATTTCTTTACCGGGCCTTATGCGTAAAAAAAACAGTGGCTGTTCTAAAAAAGAGAGTGCATATTTTTCTCTATCAACGGCTTCTCCCAATTCGTTTTGAAAAGGAAAAATCTCATTTGAATCAATATCTAAGAAAGAAATTTTAGATTTTATCTCTAAAGAAATCTTTTCATTGAATTCAGGATTAATTTCTTCCAGAAAAGAGTTGTGTGAATGGTTACATAAAAAAGTAGCTATTATAATTCTTTCCTCAACTGATTCATTTTCCTTAGCATTACCTAAGCGGTAAAAATAATAACAAAGCGATGAAATTTGTTTTCTGTCTTTAGAACCATACTTTTTATTTGCCGCAAAAAAACGTTTTAAATGATGCACTAGTGGCTCACCATCTTTGTGAGTCTGTAAAACTTTTACAGCAGAGGCTAAATGTGAACGGTAACGACTCAATGAATTTTTATTAAAAAAAATATTTTTTTAGTTTGGAACCTAGAAGCTATAAATCTTTTAACATCCAAACAGAACAATATGAATGACCTGTATTGCCCATGCTGCCATTAATGTTGTAAAATCCTGTTTTATTGTACAATTTTTGAGCGTCTACCATAAAAGGCATCGTCTCTAAATAACATTGCTTAAAACCAAACTCTTTGGCCTTTTCTAAACATAAGGAGATCATTTTTGCACCTAATCCCAGCCCACGTGCTTCATGTAAAAAGTACATTTTTTGTAGTTCACAAATTGTTGCTTCACCATTATCTAATTGTTGGATACCGGCACCACCAACTATTTCACCATTGTTTTCTACAACAAAATATATAGCTCTTTCTTTTGCATAGGTTTCAAACATAAAATCCACACTTGGGTCAGCATAAGCAGTTCCCACTTTTGGAGCACCCAACTCCAATAATACATTTCGTACTATTTTACCAACTACAGCATTGTCTTTCTGTTCTATTTTTCTTATAACCATAATTATTTTTATGAAAATGGCTTTTCCAAATAAATGAAAAAGCCACCAGCAAAAATTTAAATGATCTTATAATTCAAGCAATGCATCTACAGGATCTATTCCAAACAACAACAATGCAGGATTTTCCAATAGTTGTTTTACTAAAACTAAAAATCCTACTGATTCTCTTCCATCAATGATTCTGTGATCATAACTAAGCGCAACATACATCATTGGGCTAATTACCACTTGTCCGTTTATAGCCATTGGTCTCTCCACAATATTATGCATTCCAAGTATTGCACTCTGCGGAATATTTATGATCGGTGTACTCATCATAGAACCAAAAATTCCCCCGTTAGTTATCGTAAAAGTTCCCCCACTCATCTCTTCAATCGTAAGTTTATTGTTTTTAGCCTTTGTTGCCAATTCAACAACAGCAGCCTCTACACCTGCCATGCTTAAACTTTCAGCATTGCGTATTACCGGTACCACCAAACCTTTCGGCGCACTTACCGCAATAGAGATATCACAATAATCATGAAACAAAATATTCTCACCATCTAAATAAGCATTTACCGAAGGGAACTTTTGCAAAGCATAACAACAGGCTTTTGTGAAGAAGCTCATAAAGCCTAAGTTCACACCATGCTGCTCTTTGAATTTGTCTTTAGATTTTTTTCTGATATCCATGATCGCCGTCATATCTACTTCATTAAAAGTGGTAAGCATGGCTGTGGTATTCTTTGCCTCTACCAATCTTCTGCTGATGGTTCTGCGAAGGTTGCTCATTTTTTCAGGGCGCTCATTTCTGCTGAACATTTCCGATGCAGGATTACGACCCGGATTATTTAAAGCTTCTAAAACATCTTGCTTGATAATCTTTCCATTTTCCCCCGTTGGCGTAATTTTTTTACTGTCTACTTTTTTATCTGCGATAATAGCGGCGGCTACGGGCGTGGTCTTAATGACTGATTTTGTTTCTTCTTTAGATGCTTCAGTTATTTTTGTCTCGTCTGATTTAGGTGCCGTATTTTCTTTAGGTGCGTCTTCTTTTTTCTCCTCTTCTTTTGGAGGCGCAATATTCGGTTTTGCTCCATCAGTATCTATACTACACACTATATCTCCTATTGCAAGCGTATCTCCTTCTTTAGCCACTTGTTTGACTACGCCGGCCTGTTCAGCATTTACTTCAAAAGTTGCTTTCTCACTTTCAAGCTCGGCAATCACCTCATCTCTTTCAACATAATCACCATCGTTTTTAAGCCACTTTACAAGCGTAACCTCACTTATACTTTCACCTACGGTAGGAACCTTAATATCAACTGCCATTAAAAATCGTTTTAAGTTTTGCGAATTTCGGATAAAATAATCATTCCTTTAAAATAGATTTATATCGTATTAATTTCGAACCAAAAGTTACGTTTTTGGTAAAATGAGATAAAGCTTTTAAATAAAAAAAATAAAAAAAGTTCACGTTACATTTTTATCTATACTTGCAGATTACAAGAATTTAATAATTTAGAAATGAGTAAGAAAGTTTTATATACATTAGAATATCCTGTTCGCAGTTCTCCGGGTATTTTGTATGATTTTTTAAGCAGCGCATCTGCATTGCAGGAATGGTTTGCAGATAAGGTAGATGACAGAGACGGTATATATACATTTGGCTGGAATGGTACTGATGAGAAGGCAGAAGTATTAGAAAGAGAAGATAATAAATTTATACGCTACCGTTGGTTAACAAGTCCCAAAGACGAATATTTTGAATTTAGAATTGAGAAATCTGAGGTTACCAACCAAACAATTTTAATCATTTCTGACTTTGCTGAAAAGAAAGATATTAAAGACCAAAGTCAGTTGTGGGAATACCAGGTGAAAGATCTTTTTCACAGAATTGGTAGTTAGCCTATAAGCAAGTTTTTAATTTTATTGTATCCTTCGGGCAATAGAGACTGCATCATATTCCAATGATGCAGTTCGTATTTTACAGCGATTTTAAAAAAGCTTTTTTCTGATATTTTCTGTTTTAAATGTTTGGTTAAATCTGCGCTTTTAATAAAGTTATTTTCAGTAAAATCGTGCTGCCATTCCTCCTCCCCTGTTGAAATATAAACATTAGAATTTGATGCACTATTTTCTAAAAGTTTAGCACCATAAATATCTTTGTAGTTTCCTTTTAAATGCAGCGTAATACTGATAAAATTTCCCCACCAAAACATAGTACGCAATGCAAAAATATTTTGTTTGTTAAAGATGGCTGGATAGTCCATCATCACATATGGGAAACCATTGTAATTTTCACCCTTTGATATTTTTGGCACTGCAGAAAGCAGCATTTGATCATTTGCAAAAGTATCTTTAAACAATACAGAGAGTGCAGGAATTTGCTGATTAAATAGGGCTGCTGCTTTTGTAATTATTTCCTGTTTGCTTTCAATAAAACGCTTATCGTTTACCAACGCAAGTTCACTCACAGAAAGCATTACTTTTGTATTGTTATCCATCTTAAAAAATGAAGGATAAATGTAAAGCTTTATACAGCCATCATGTTGAAAAAATTAGATAAGCTTATTCTCAAATCATTTCTCGGTCCATTCATCATAACCTTCTTCATTGCTTTTTTTGTATTAATGATGCAGACCTTATGGAAATACATTGATGACCTTGTTGGAAAAGGCTTGCCATTTATCACCATCATCAAATTTGTTTGGTATGCAAGTGCAACACTTTCTTCCCTTGCTATGCCTATTGCCATTCTCATTTCTTCCATTATGACGTTTGGTAACCTTGGAGAAAGTTTTGAACTTGTTGCAATTAAATCAGCCGGCATTTCTTTGCTTAGGTTTATGCGTCCATTAATAGGCTTTACTGTCCTGCTTTGTATTGTTACTTTTTTGTTTGCAAATTATGTTATTCCTTACTCACAATTAAAATTTGTAACGCTGTACAGAGACATACTTGTAAAAAAACCTGCGCTAAATATGAAGCAGGGAATTTTTTATAAAGACATAGATAAGTATGCGATTAAAGTTGGTAAAAAAGATAAAAACGGAACCAAAATAGAGAACGTTTTGATTTATGAACAATCAAACGTTTTGCATGAAAACACCATCATTGCAAAAAGTGGGAACATGCAGATTTCTGATAACAATAATTATCTGGAATTTAAATTAAAGGATGGTAATCGTTATCAGGAAAAAGGAAGCTATGGTGATACTGCAACAGAATATGTACGACTACAGTTTCAGACGTTTAAAAAATTATTTGACCTTAGTGCTTTCAATCAAAAAGGTGGTAATGAGGAAGATTTAAAAAACAACTCAAAAATGCTGAGTGCAGCGCAGTTAAATAAGAATATAGATTCTGTAGGCAAAGTAAAAGACAGTCTTTCAAAAAACATCAGCAAGTATATTCATGCTTCTTTAAAATATGTAAATGATACTGCAGCCCAATGGAAAAATGCAAGACCCACAACATTTAATAATATAGAAAAAATTTTTCCAGACAGTGCAGAAGATGTGCTGTATGAAAGGACTGTGAGCAAAATAGCAGAAATAAAAAACAC
>JANXTN010000199.1 GCA_025352435.1 Ferruginibacter sp.
GCATTAAGACCGGAAGTAGCATATGCAAAAAATGTCGCATCAAAACCTTACGATGTTTTGAGCAGTAAAGAAGCGAGAACTGCAGCACAGGGAAACCCAAATACGTTTTTGCACATTACTAAAAGTGAAATTGATTTGCCCGAAACCGTGGATGTTCATGCACCCGAAGTGTATAAAAAAGCAAAAGAAAATCTTGCTGCATTTATAAGCCGCAACATACTTTTTAAAGAGAACAAACCATGCTATTATATTTATGAGTTAACCATGAAAGGCAAATCGCAGATAGGTTTGGTATGCGGCAGTTCTGTAGAAGATTATGAAAATGGGTTAATAAAAAAACATGAATTTACGCGACCTGAAAAAGAGCTTGACAGAATTACACATATTAAAACAACCGGCGCACAAACGGGCAATGTATTTATTGCGTACAGAAATGTGGCGGAGATAGATTCGCTCATTGCAAGTTGCATGAAAGAAAAATCTGCGCAATATAGCTTTACTGCAGATGATGATGTGCAACACAGCATTTGGGTGGTAAATGATGAAAAGACGATCACACAAATCACCAATCTATTTAAAGAAAAAGTTCCTGCAACTTACATTGCAGACGGCCATCACAGGGCAGCTTCAGCAGCAAAAGTAAGAGCAGCTTTGGGTAATGATGCGACAGAACAAGCAGACATTTTTTTAACTACACTCTTTCCCGCTGACCAGTTGAGTATTTTGGATTACAACAGGGTAATTAAAGATTTAAACGGACATACTCCTGAGGAATTTTTAGAAAAACTGCAATCGAATTTTACAATAGAGAAAAAAGAATCAGCATACAAACCTGCCGCAATTCATGAGTTTGGATTGTACTTGAAGACACAATGGTATTGCCTTACAGCCCACCAAGATATTATTAAAGATGATGTGCTTGGCGTGCTGGATATAAATATTTTGCAGGAAAATATTTTAACGCCTATTCTTAATATTGTGGACCAACGTACAGATGCAGGAATTGATTTTGTAGGCGGTATAAGAGGGTTGGAGGAACTAGAGAAAAAAGTTGATAGTGGAGAAATGGCAATGGCAATAAGTTTGTTTCCCGTAACTATGGCGCAGTTATTTGATGTAGCAGATAGCGGCAATGTAATGCCGCCAAAAAGTACTTGGTTTGAACCTAAACTGCGTGATGGGTTGCTCACACATTTAATTAATTAATAATAGAGGTGCATTGTAAGCACCCTTTTTTATCTTTACAGGAATATGAAAAAAATATTTTCTCTTCTAATTGTGTGTTCATTAATATCAGTAAACACAATATCCGCACAAAGTACAGATCAGTTACATGAAACAGCAAAAGCATTTATGCGTCAGGGTGATTATGCAAATGCCATACTTGTTTTAAACAGAGCATTGCGGCAAGCCCCACAAAACACCGCTTATGCAAAAGACCTTGCACTTAGTTATTTTTATCAAAGAGATAATGCAAAAGCCTTAGAAACTATAAAACCTGTGTTGGATAGCAAAGATGCGGATGACCAGTGTTTTCAAATTGCTGGAAACATTTACAAGCAGCTTGACCAACCAAAAGATTGTGAAAAAGTATATAAAAAAGGCTTGAAAAAATTCCCGGAAAGCGGGCCGTTGTATTGCGATTTGGGAGAAATAGTATTTGCTGACAGTAAACTTGAAGCGATAAAAAACTGGGAAAAGGGTATTGAAATGGATCCCTCTTACAATAAAAATTATTACAACGCTGCACGCTTTTATTTCTTTTCTGCTGATAAAGTGTGGGCTATTATATATGGAGAAATGTACGCTAATATGGACCCTACAGGCATAAGGACCCCGGAAATAAAACAACTTATTTTAGATTCGTATAAAAAACTATTTACAGAACCTGATATAAAAAGAACTGACAAAGACAAAACAGGTTTTGTGAAAAATTTTATAGAAGTAATTAGTAAGCAAAGCCCACTTACTGCGGGTGGACTAAATGCTGAAGTACTTTCTATGGTAAGATCGAGATTTACGTTAGATTGGTTTTCTGATAAGAGTAGACCTCCATTTAAACTTTTTGCCTACCACCAGCAATTGTTAAAAGAAGGAATGTTTGAAGCTTACAACCAATGGCTTTTTGGAGCTACAGAAAACCTGAGCGCTTATCAAAATTGGGTAAAAACGCATGCCACAGAATACGAGGCCTTTTTAGTTTTGCAAAAATCAAGAATGTTTAAAGTACCCCCGAACCAATATTACCACTAAAGAAATATTTGATGTTTAAACATTAATTATATATGTTTGTGAAAATAAAAACTAACAAAATGAGAAGATTGATATTCCTTGCTATTGCCGCTAGTTCTTTTGCAGCATGTAACAGTAATTCTGCAAACAAAGTAGAAACTACAGAAAAACAAACAGCGGCAAGTACCGATGGTACTGCGTATGCAGTAGATTCCACTTCAACCATTACGTGGACGGGCAGTAAACCAACCGGAAAACACACAGGTACTTTCAAGATTTCAGCGGGTACATTTAATGTGAAAGATGGTGTTCTTACGGGAGGAAACTTTATAATCAATATTAATTCTTTGAACAATGAAGACCTTGCTAAAGATGCAGAATCTAAAGCTAAACTGGAAGGTCATTTGAAAAGCCCTGACTTTTTTGATGTAGCAAAATATCCGACTGCAAAATTTGAAATTACTGCAGTAGAGCTTAATACTGATACAACAAAAAAAGATGTAACACATATCATTAAAGGAAACCTTACTTTAAAAGACAGCACAAAAAATATTGCGATCCCTGCAAGAGTAACGATAGATGCAAAAACATTGTCGGCGAATGCAACTTTCAGTATTGACAGAACCTTATGGGGAATGAATTACAAAGGACCTGATAACCCTCAAGACTGGATCATTGCAAAGTCAGTAGATTTAAAATTGAATTTAACTGCAGCTACAAAATAAAACAACATTACACTATTATACAAGCCATCCATAACGGATGGCTTTTTTTATATAACTTAGTTTCATAAACTTATTGCATATAATTTTTTATTTACTGCACTGATTTTTTAAAAAACGATAGTACCAAACCGCTTGTTAAAAATTAGATTGATGAACGAACATTCCAGAATATTTGATTTCATGTATTTTCAGCAGGAACATTTTCCAAAGGCTGATATGTTTGCTGCTAAAATTAACAATGTTTGGGAACCCATAAGTACGGCGGAAACAATAATGCTTGTAAATAAATTGAGTGCCGGTTTACTAAAAATCGGCATTAGTGGAAACGATATGACTGTTGAGAAACAGGATAAGGTTGCTCTCATTTCCCGCAACAGGCCTGAGTGGCTAATGCTGGATATGGCTTGCCAGCAAATAGGCGCCATTCTCTGCCCCATTTACCCTACAACAAATGTTACCGAGCTGGAATTTATTTTTAACGATGCCGAAATAAAAATAGCATTTGTAAGCGGTGAAGAAATTTTACAAAAAGTAAATGATATAAAACCGAGGGTTGCATCTTTAATGGATGTGTATGATTTTGATATATCAATTGGAGCAAGATTTTGGAAAGAGTTACTTGAGAATGTTACAGAGAATGATTTACAAAATTTGGAGCAAGTAAAAGCCACTATCAAGGCGCATCATTGCGCAACAATTATTTATACATCAGGCACCACAGGTTTTCCTAAGGGTGTAATGCTAAGCCACAGAAATATTGTGAGCAATGTAGAGAATGGCAAAATAAGTTTCCCTTTTAGTGACAATGTGCAGGGAAGGACATTGAGTTTTCTACCGCTCAATCATATTTTTGAAAGATTGGCATCTTACATCTTTATGAGCAGCGGGCACTCTATTTATTTTGCAGAGAGCATGGAGGCCATTGGCGATAATTTAAAAGAAGTGAAGCCAACAGTTTTTTGTACCGTACCAAGATTACTGGAAAAAGTGTATGAAAAAATAATGGCGAAAGGTGCGGAACTGACCGGTGCAAAAAAACAACTTTTCTTTTGGGCGGTAGATCTTGCAAATAAATATGATAACCTGAACAGTGGTGGATTAGCTTACAATCTTCAACTCGCATTGGCTAATAAACTTATTTTTAGTAAATGGAGGGAAGCACTTGGCAGTAATATTTCCTACATCATAACCGGCGGAGCGGCTTGCCAGGTAAGGCTTTTGCGCATATTTAATGCTGCACGCATCCCGATTTTTGAAGGCTACGGCCCTACAGAAAACAGCCCTGTAATAAGTGTGAATAGGAGAGAAAAAGGCGGAATGAAATTCGGAACGGTTGGTCCGGTAATGGAAGGACAGGAAGTAAAATTATTAGAAGACGGAGAAATATGTGTGAAAGGCCCAAGCGTAATGATGGGCTATTATAAACGTCCTGAGCTTACAGCAGAAACGGTGAAAGACGGCTGGTTGCTTACCGGTGACATTGGTGTTTTTGAAGGGAAGTTTTTAAAAATTACAGACAGAAAAAAAGAGCTCTTTAAAACCAGTGGTGGGAAATACGTGGCGCCTCAACCCATTGAAAATAAAATGAAGGAGTCGCCTTTTGTAGAACAGATCATCATTATTGGTGCAGAAGAAAAATTTGTGGGAGCGCTTATTGTTCCATCTATGCCAAGCTTAAAAGAATGGATGCGCACGCAGGATATTCCTTTTACTACCAACGAAGATGCAGTGCACAATCCAAAAGTCCGTGGCCTTTACAAAGAGTTGATAGAATCGTTTAACAAGTTTTTCAACCATGTAGAACAGGTGAAAAAGTTTGAACTGCTGCCTAACGAATGGACAATAGAAAGTGGTGAACTTACACCGACTTTGAAGCTAAAAAGGAAAGTAATTATGGAAAAATTTAAACCAGCTATTGAGAGGATTTATAAATAGGTATTGCGTAATACAAATTTTCAGACTGGAGTTCAAATTTTGCTATGAAAACTAGCATATATGATTATTTTACTTTTAAAATTTTTTTATATTCAAACTCATCAAATTCGAATTCTTCTTGTTTTTGCGTTTTACAATAATTAACAACAATTGGCAATTGTCTAATTTTTGTCACATCAATCATCAACAGATATTGACTCCGGTTTTTTTCAGGAAGTTCTTCAAATATTGCAATGCCTTTTAACTTGTCAATTATATGTATGGTTAATTTTCTTTTTGGTCTCTCTAAACCCGTCAATGAAAAAGAAAAAGTCTGTCCATTAATTTTTTTATAGTCAATAATTTTATTTGCTGTTGGTCCTTCACCGCCAAAGTCAATAAAGGCAGTGTCTGTAATGGAAACTTTAAAGTGAGAATAAAAATCAGAAGGGTAATATGTGTAAAAATTCTTATTAAAATATTTTAGTGCTATCCATTTTTTTGGCAAGTCAGTAATCTTCCTCTTTGTTAATTTAACGTGTTTGCTTTTTAAAAAATTTAATGAATTATTGTAACTCTCGCTGTCAGCTTTTGCAAACTTAAAATCGGAGATATATTTATAAAATTTTGACTTTTTTGAATACTCAATAAAAATAGAATGGTCAAGTTTTTTGAGTAAAAAAAGCGTATCCGTAGATTTTTCTTGCGCTTGTGATTTTTGAGGGAATGTAAAACTGAAGACTAATAAAATATATGTTATGGATTTTACCCAAATGCATTCCATAAAACTGGTGTTAAACAAATGAGATTATCTTTTACAACAACTTATGCTCCATAGAATACAAAGTGAGTTCTGCATTGTTTTTCAAATTCATCTTAGCCATAATGCGGGAGCGGTACGTACTTACGGTGGTTACGCTTAAAAATAGTGACTCTGCAATTTCAGAAACAGATCTGCCGGCGGCAAGCATTTTTAAAACATTAAATTCTCTGTCAGATAAAAATTCGTGGAGTGGTTTGTTGTGATCCTGGTCTAAAGTGGCAGCAAGTTTTTCTGCAACAGATGCAGTAATATATTTTTTACCAAGCATTACTTTTTTTACGGCATTTACCAGTTCATCAGGTGCCATGTCTTTACTTAAATAACCGGAAGCGCCTGCCTTTAAAACCCTCAATGCATACTGCTCTTCGGGATGAATGCTTAATATGAGTACAGGTAAATTTGGATGTAATTGTTTTATTTGCTGAAGTGCATCAAGTCCACTTCTGCCCGGCATGCTTAGGTCGCTTATAACAACATCCCATTCTGCTTTTATAACATTCTTTATAAGATCTTCAGCATCTCCTACTTCTTCCACAAGTGCACCCGGAAAACCTTCCAATAAGATCTGCCTCAGTCCTCTTCTTACGACAGTATGGTCATCGGCAACTAAAATCCTGATCATAAAAAAATATTAATATCATTTTAAAGGTACAGTAATTATCACAGAAGTCCCTTTGCCTGCGTTCCCATTTATTTCATATTTACCATTAATTAACTGTATTCTTTCTTTCATGCCGAGCAGCCCTAAAGTCTTTTTATTTTTAATATCATTGTCTTTAAAACCTATTCCATTGTCTTCTATAAATAAAGTAATGATATCCTTTTCCATTCTTAAAAAAGATATTACTTCTGTTGCCTGAGAGTGCCTTAAAACATTGGTTAAACTCTCCTGAAAAATTCGAAAAACTGCGGTGGCCACATCTGCACTTACCTGTATCTGGCTTACGTTGCTGGTAAAAATTGATTTTATTTCTGAACGTTTTTCAAACTCCTCGCTTTGCCACTCCATAGCAGCAATCAAGCCAAGATCATCAAGAATACTAGGTCGCAATTCTGTGGCAATACGCCTTACTGTAATAACTGTTTTATCAATGAGTGATATAGCATCTTTCATTTTTTCTTTTATCGCTTCATCATCAGATTTTATTTTGATGTTTAGCCAAGCTATGTCCATTTTTAAACCTGTGAGCTGTTGCCCAAGTTCATCATGAATTTCCCGGGCCATGTGTATGCGTTCATTTTCTCTGATGGTTTCCAAATGCGATGCTAAATCTCTGAGCGCATCATTTGATTTTTGCAGACTTTCTTCTGCTTCAAATTTTGCAGTTATATCATTAGCCAGAGATAAAATTGCCGGTTTACCTTCGAAGATAATATCATGTGTAAGTATGTCCACTTTTATTATCTGACCGTTCTTTTTTACATGCTCATATACACCCTCCATATCATTAGTTCCGGATCTTTCATTTAAATGTTTTTGCAGGCTGTTGTTAAAGGAATCAAGATCAGATAATTTCATTTTTAAAAATTCTTCCTTACTGTACCCATAAGATACCAATGCAGCATTATTTACATCAATGAAATTATTATCGGCAGTAGAGTTAATCCACATAGGCAAGGGATTATCATTAAAAAGCAATCGGTATTTTTTTTCGGAGGCTCTAAGTGCATCTTCCACTAACGTGCGTTCAGTAATATCTCGTACTATTCTTTGAAAACGTCCGTCAGAAAGTTGTTTTGCACTTACTTCTACATTTATCATTTTACCACCCTTTCTTCTTATGAAATGCTCAGATATTACTACCGCACCATTTGTTATCGCATTGTGATGCAAAGGCTTTTTAATACCACTTTCTTCAATAAATATATCATCTGTATTCATTTTATCGAGTTCATGTTTCTGATAACCTGTTAGTGTAACGGCACTGTCGTTCACTTCCATAAAATTACCTTCCTCATCGGTAATAATAATACCGTCAGATGCCTGCTGCACAAGCGTTCTAAACTTCTGCTCACTTTCAAACAGCTCATTTTGCGATTTTATTTTTTCAGAAATATCAAGTCCTACTCCTAATAAACAATCTTCCTCTTCATAGCGGATAGACATTCCGGTAAAATAATATGGAATAAGTAGCCCGCTTTTAGTTTTAAAATTTGCTTCTACAATATCGCTGCCGGCTACAAATACATTTTTTATTTTTTCTTCCACTATTCCTTTTTCATCTATGTTGAAAAAATCCAGTGGATGAATTTTGCTGATTTCATTTGAAGTGTAGCCGGTTACGGTTTCAAAATTCTTATTCCAGCGTAAGTACTTGCCGTGCTTGTTAAACAAATAAAATATACCGGGTAAGCTATTAATAATGGAATCGGATAAAGCTTTTTCTCTTTGCGATTTATTCTCGCTTTCCTTTTGTAATGTAATATCCTGCATGGCACCAAGCATGCGGTAAGCAACTTCATTTTTATAAAGAATATAGGCACGGTCGTAAATAAATTTATAAGTACCAGTGCTGTCTTTAAAACGAAACTCTTCTGTTAGTAAAGAGAGTTTTTCAAGTACAGCATCTTTAAAATTTGCTAATAAATTATCTCTGTCATCTTCATGTATTCTTGAAAAAAAACCCTCAAAGTTTGTTGGCTCATTTTCTGAAATCCCAACCATCTTATTGAACCTCTCATTGCCTGATAACACATCATTTTCAAGATCCCAATCCCATATTGCATCGTTGGTAGCTTGTGCTACTAATTCAAAGCGTTCATTAGAAATCATTAACGCTTCATCTGCAAGCAGAAGCCTATCTGTAGTATTTTTGCGCTCCGTAATATCAATGATAGTTCCAATTATTACTTCTTCGCCGTTGTAGTTCGTGATAGATCCAAATGCTTCTGAATAAATTAATGTACCCGTTTTATGAAGGCCTATAAACTCATAATTATGGTTGTTAACTTCATGATCTTCATATGCTCTTAAATTTTCTTCCATCTTAGCACGCTCACTATCTTCTATTAAATTAATTACATCAAAGTCATTGTATAATTCCGCTTCATTGTAACCAAATATTTCAGCAAAACGGGGGTTCACATACAAAAACCTATTTCCTTTTCTTATGTAAACTCCCACCATCGATTTCTCCACAAGTGCCCTAAATTTTGCCTCTGCATTTACAAGTTCCTGCTGGGCATTTGTGAGTTCTATTTCGGCTTTCTTTTTGTCAGTTATATCGTGGTAATACACGGATATACCATTCGCTGATGGATAAATTAAATCCGCATACCACTTATCTTCTAACGAATAATACAGTTCGCAGCGCTGAGGTTGTTGGGTAGTTTTAGCAAGCTGCAGCGCTTCATAAAAAGGCTCATTCACCACGTTAGGAAATTTTTGCCAGATGTTTTTTCCAATAATATCTGCTTCGGCTTCGCCGTGAAGTTGCAATGCGGCTTTATTTAAATAAGTATAATTCCAGTCATTATCAAAAGCTATAAATGCATCTGCTATTCTTTCAAAAACATTATTAAGTTCCGATGCTTTTAAATTAACTTCTTCCTGCAAATTTTCTGAAAGATGTTTTAATTCATTTTGCAATTGTATACTTGGAGTAATATCTCTTACCAAATATATGCAGCCACTTTTTATTCCTGCATCATCTTTTATAACCGTTTTGCTCACTTCCACATTAATAGCTTTGCCGCCCTTTGTGTAATGTACCGCTTCACCTTTCCATGTATCATTTACAAAAATGGGATACCGCAGTTTTTCAGGATTTTCTTCCCTTAGCTTAAATAAGGTTAAAAACGATTTTCCCTTTGCTTCTTCTACACTAAATCCATAAAGATGTTCTGCATGTACATTCCAGTCTGTAATTATGAATTGATTGTCTGTGGTGATAATTGCATCATATATATTTTTTAAAAGAGTAGAATTATATAAGAGTAGTTTATTTAAATTTTCTGCCTTTTCTAAATTTTCCTTCACATATCTGGATGCAAAATATGCTGCTACAAAAAATAAAACAGCCAGTAAAAAATAAAGCCAGGACTGCTGCTTGTAAAGTTGTTTCCGGTCTTCAGTAGCATTTTTAAAAATATGGAGCGCATCTTTTTCCAGATTAGCAGAAAGGATGATTACCGAATCTAACTGCCGACCGGCAATGCTGTCATAAAAAGGTATTAAAGCATAATTACTATCCTGATATCTTTTTATATCTAATATTCTGTTGTTGTTTGCTATGCTACGGCCCGAAATATTTGCGAGTTGTAATACATCATTTTTTCTAAAATTGTTTGTGATAGCATATTCCAGCAGTTCATTTTTATTTTCTTTAATTTTTATTGCAACCCCGGCAAATTCTTTTAAGTACTGTTCGTTTCCATTTTTTAACCATGCATCTTTTAGATGATCGAGATGCTCTGCATTTAACTGAATAGCTTCTATATTTTTTACAATACCTAATAACACAGTTTCTTTATTAGATCTTGCGCTGGTAACACGCATATTTGTAAATGCAGCCAGCAATACCAACAGCAATAGGGCAATAGATAATGCCAAGGCATATTTTATATTTTGAGCAGTTTTTATCAATTTCAAAAATTTATATTTTTTTGTTGTTTGGTTGTTTGCCTCCACTATAAAAATAAATTAATTAAATTAAAGACAGCAGCCATAAAACTGCTTTTATATTTCATAGATTTGTTTGTGAATAAAGAACCTGATTATGAAAAAATTTTTACTTATCGATGATCATCTTGTTGTAAGATCAGGCATTAAACTTTTGCTTACAGATATGTATAAGGATGTGGAAATAAGTGAAGCAGAAAATGGTGACAGTGCCATGCAGCTTTTAAAAGCAGATACTTATGATCTTATCACTATGGATGTGCAAATGCCCAACACAGATAGCTTTGCATTAATGGAGCATGTAAAAAAAGAATATCCAAAAGCTAAAGTGCTCATGTTTTCTATGAGCCCGGAAAGCATTTATGCTATACGGTTTATAAAAGCCGGAGCAAAAGGTTTTATCAGTAAATCTGCACCGCTGGAAGAAATGAAAATTGCCATTGATAAGGTAATGAACGATAAAAAATATTTTAGTGAAGAGGTGCTAATGGAACTTACAGAAGGAGACGGTGGCAGCAACAGCAATGCGTTTGACCTCCTTTCGCCCCGTGAGTTTGAAATTGTGCAGATGTTACTCAATGGCAAAACCATCAGCCACATAGCAGCAGATTTATCGCTTGGATTATCCACCGTGGGCACTCACAAAGGGCGTATTTTTCAAAAATTAAAAGTTACCAACCTGTTGGAATTAAAAGAACTTGCCAACTCTTACCTGTAGAGATTTTCTTCAACAGTTTCTACTAAGCTGTTTTAAATCATAGCAATGCCGCCAATAAGAAATGTAAATGTTACACGGTATGTAACACCCTTGCGGGAAGGCGGCTCCATGCCAGCTATTGCAGAAGCCGATGATGAGTTTTTGTACGTTGTAAAATTTAGAGGCGCCGGGCAGGGCCCCAAAGCCTTAATTGCAGAATTAATAAGTGGCGAAATTGCAAGGGCACTGCAATTGCGCATACCGGAAATCGTTTTTGCTAATTTAGATGAAGCCTTTGGCAGAACAGAAGGAGATGAAGAAATTCAGGATCTGCTTCGCTCCAGCGAGGGATTAAATTTAGCCTTACATTATTTATCAGGCGCCATTACTTACGACCCCGCCGTTACAACAATTGAATCATTGCTTGCTTCTAAAATTGTATGGCTAGATTGTTTTATTACCAATGTTGATCGTACAGTACGCAACACTAATATGCTCCTGTGGCAAAAAGAATTGTGGTTGATAGATCATGGTGCATCGCTGTATTTTCATCACTCGTGGGACAATGCAATGGCGCAGGCAATAAAACCATTTACCTATATAAAAGATCATGTATTATTGCCGCAGGCTGCAGAACTTAAAAGTGTAAATGAACTTTTTTGTACGTTTTTAAACCCAAAGCTTTTAAAAGATATTGTTGCAATGATACCTAATGAATGGCTGTTAACCGATGCGCCTTTTACCACTATAGACGAACACAGAAATGCTTATGCTGACTTTTTGATAGCCAGACTTGCACATGCAGAAATATTTGTAAACGAAGCAATACATGCAAGAGAAACAATTATATGAATATGCAGTTATTAGAGTAATGCCACGTGTAGAAAGAGAAGAATTTTTAAACGTAGGGGTAGTGTTGTATTGTAGTTCAAAAAAATATTTGGAAGCAGTTTATATGTTAAACCAACAACGCATTACCGCTTTTTGCAACAGTTGTAACATTGCAGAAATAGAAACCTATCTAAGCGCTTTTAAAAATATTTGCAGAGGCGATGGACATGCAGGACCCATAAGTTTGTTGCCCGCTGCTGCTAGGTTTCGCTGGCTAACAGCTACGAGAAGTACTGTAGTGCAGACATCAAAAACACATCCAGGTTTTTGTGTAGATCCGGCAGAAATGCTCCGTAAATTATTTAACGATCTGGTACAATAAAAGGTATTCCATATTTCTTTTAATGGATACAAACCTTCAATTCATTTTCATATAAATATAAAGTGCATCGTTAATAAAAAAATAGTTACACTTGCAGAACGATTATGAATTTAAAGGAACTTGCTAAAGAACTCAATTTATCTATTTCATCTGTTTCCCGGGCACTCAGAGACAGCAAAGAAATAAGCCCATCCACAAAAAAAATAGTACTTGCTAAAGCGAAAGAATTAAACTATCAGGCCAATCCATTTGCGAGCAATCTTCGCAAACAAAAAAGCAAAACCATAGCAGTAGTAATACCGGAAATTGCCAATAACTTTTTTTCATTGGCCATTAACGGTGCAGAATCATATGCACAAAAAAAAGGGTATCATGTTCTCATTTATCAAACCCACGATGAGCTTCAGCAGGAAATATCTATTTCAAAACATTTACAAAATGGCCGTGTAGATGGAATTTTAATTTCCCTTTCCAGCCAAACCGCGGCAACAGATCATTTAAAGGAAATAAAAACGAAAGGCATTCCGTTGGTTTTTTTTGACAGGGTTGCAGAAAATATAAATGCGCCAAAAATTACTACCAACGATTACGAGAGTGGCTTTAAGGCAACGGAGCATTTAATTGAAAACGGTTGTAAAAAAATTGCCTTCCTTTCTATCTCCAATAAACTTTCTATAGCCAATAAAAGAATGAAAGGGTATTTGGATGCTGCAAAAAAACATGGTATTGTTACACAAAAAAAACATCTAATTACCTGCGATACTGATAAAGAGGCAAATAAGTTTTTGATAAGAAAAATGCTTGAGCAAACCGACAGACCTGATGCAATTTTTGCATGTGTAGAAGAACTTGCCGTATCCAGTTATTTAGTATGCCAGGAACTGCAACTTAATATTCCCAACGATATTAAGATCATGAGTTTTTCTAATTTACAAACGGCTGCAATCCTCAACCCATCGCTTACAACAATTACACAACCAGCATACGATATTGGCAGAGAAGCGGCAGCTGTGCTTTTTCAATTAATGGAGCACAAGGGCAGTGCGACACACATGGGCGATGTAGTACTCAATTCTGAATTGATTGTGAGAAACTCTACAAGAATGGTTCCCCATCTCGTGTAATTAAAAACAATATTTGAGCTTATATTGTACCAATGAATGCAGGCCTGGATTTTATTTTTCCTGAAGAAAAAGGCTTTACAGGTAATGAGCTCGATGATTACCTGGCAGCCGGTTATTACCGAACACAACACCTGCTTTTTACTACACACCAAACACAAATAAGCAGTCAGGAAAAAATGTATCCTGTTTTCTGGCTTCGTATGCCTGCAAAAGACTTACAGGAAAGTGCTGCTGCTGTTGCCATCAGAAAAAAATGCAGCGCATTTACTTTTTCGTACCACAAGGCAAAAATAACTAACAAGGCAAATGAATTATATAGCCTTTACCTACACAGTATTGATTTTGAAGCTGCTGAAAGTTGCAGCAGTTATCTGTATCATCCATACTTTGAAAATCCATTCAATTCAAAAATGCTACAGATAAATGATGGCAAAAATTTAATTGCGCTCGGTTATTTTGATTTAGGAAAACACAGCATGGCGGGCATTTTAAACTTTTATGATCCTGCATATAAAAAATACAGTTTAGGCAAATTCCTTATGCTGAAAAAACTTGACTATGCCCGTGCGAAAAATCTCAAGTATTACTACACAGGTTACATAAGTACTGAAAGTAATAAATTTGATTATAAAATTTTTCCTGACAAACAAGCCGTTGAAGTATTTCTTCCTAAAGAAAAAATTTGGACGCCTTATAATTTAATGGGTAAAGAAAAACTGGCGAAATATTTTGCAAAAAATATTCAATTATGAAATTATTCCTGGTCACCTCTAGGAAAGTTTTTAATTTTTAATTAAAGAATTACAAACTACTTCGGAGAAATTATAAAACTGTTGTGTACTTCATACTTTGGAGTATTTCCTGCCATTTTTAAAGCATTATTAAGCTCCTTCAAATCTTTAAACGTTAATGGTAAAATATGTTCAGCGGGCTGATACGTAGTGCCGGTTGAATAATCTTTCCCAGATGTATTTGTCATTTCAATATGATTTCCCAAGAAGTAAGAAACTTTGTGAGCTGAAGCAAAATCTACCAGTCGTTGCATGCTTAATTTATTGGCTGTCCAGTCACGGATATACAATCTCCCGGGGTAAAAGCTGTCGCCCGATAATAATATTTTCGTTGCATAATCATACACAGCAATGGATGCAAGCTGGTGCCCCGGTATTGGAATGATTTCCACTATCCGATTTCCCAAATCAATCTGTCCATTTTGTAAGGGCCAGTTTTTTAAATCAAAGTAAGCAGATACATCGCTCACATTTAATCCCACTATTTCTGTACGGATTTTATTTTTAAATTGACCATCTCCTGCTATATGATCGCCATGGGCATGGGTATGTGCAACAATTAGATCAATGGAATTCTTTGTGTTTTTTTCCCATTGGCTAATAATATTTTTAACTGTACTATATAACGGAAACTTTACAGAATCTTCTGTGGCGCCTGTATCCATTAACAATGCTTTTTTATCCCCTAAAAAAAGATAGAGAAAAGGTGCTTCATAATTGGTGCATTTGTTTTGTCTTAAAATAAAAGTATTCTCATTATACCTGACAACCTGTATGAGTGGATCTTTGTTTTCTTTGCAGTTTTCAGATCCACTTATCCACTTTACGCTATTCAAATTTGTTGTGGTTTTTTGTAAAGTTTTACAGGAAAAAAGTGAGCAAAATATTAAAGCAATAAGTATATATTTCATGAGCTTTTCTAATATTTATATAGAGTAGATAGTGTACAAATCTATTAAAGAAAATTTCTCCCATAGATTTATAAAATTCTGGATGAATTAATATTTATATCCGCATATTTCCATGCGTTTTTAAAACGAGTGTTGTACATAGCATATTCCTTATTAAGACCAAGTTTTCTGTATGCATTCGTTAATCCTATTAATGCCCATCCGTTTTCACGGTAATTTTTCAGATCTTGCTTATACACATCTATAGCTTCCTCATATTTTCCTGCATCAATTAATACTGCACCAAGATAGTGGCGTACAGAAAAAAACCAGTCGGGCGGTTCATTATAATTTAAAGCATCTTCTCTTAAAATTGCTTCTTCTAAAAGAGCTATTGCAGCAGAATATTTTTTTTCTTTTGCATAAATTTCTCCTTCCAATGTTTTTGATGCAATTGCACATAAATCAAAAATACTGTTGATACCCCAAATGGTTAATGCTTTTATCGTTGTATCATTCATGATATTTTTTATTTCTCCGAGATGCCTTTTTGCCTCAAAAATTTTATTCTTCGAAAGCATTGCCATGCCTTGCGCATAGTGCCAGATAACCAATGGATATTTTAAATCTTTTTCAGGGGCTGGTGATTTTATAACCTCTTGCCACAAACCAAATTTTACGGCTACGTACCAGGGAATAGCATAATAATGTTGCAATGTTGCCCATGCAGGGTCACGCAATAATTTTTTATGCGCATGGTCAGAAGTAGCAAAAGCTCCCTGCATGGCAATTTTACTTTCTCCGGAAAGTGTAGCACATGCAGCAATGAAATGGTAATTGTGCGGGTAATATGCTAATGGATATACACCTTGTGCATGACATGCCTCCACGTATGAGCTATCAATCTGCACTGCTTTCTGATTAGCAATAATGCCATCATGGTAGCGACCTATCCGAATGTAAGTATGTGATGGCATGTGCACAAGATGCCCTGATCCCGGAACTAAATCTCGAAGGAGGTCGGCACTTTTTACAGCATCTTCTGCATGTTGCGACATTTCTGTTGCATGAATATAAAAATGATTAGCTCCTGCATTAAAAGGTTCTTTTTGCAAACATTTTTGAAGCACGGCTAAAA
The DNA here is from genome assembly GCA_025352435.1 of Ferruginibacter sp. Classification (GTDB taxonomy): domain Bacteria; phylum Bacteroidota; class Bacteroidia; order Chitinophagales; family Chitinophagaceae; genus Ferruginibacter. The sequence continues at coordinate 16,169 of JANXTN010000199.1, forward strand.
TCTCAGGTGTCCAAGGTTGGGTAGTTCCATCTTTTTTATACAAATTCCACGGATGTAAATCCAATAATGATTCTGCAAAAAGAGAGCCAACAGTTACATCGTCAGCATACCTAATATAAACCTTTCGCATGGCTGAAGCATAAGAAGAATCCAGCGCATAACGAGCAATGGAAGTATCATTGGAATAACGATGCGTTAATGCTTCAATCAAATCTTTTTCTTTTGCTGTAGCTGTTGATGAATATGATTTTGCTTTTTGCACGGCATCATAAGCTCTTTGAAAATTATCTTTCTCCATGCCGCCATTGTAATTTGGTCCGAGCACATAAGCAAACCCCCACCAACACATTGCAGAGGTTGAGTCCTGTCTTGCTGCCTCAAAAAATGAACGGCCGGCTTCTGCATGATTAAAAGCAAATGACAAGGTCAATCCCTGGTTAAAATATTTTTGTGCTTCTGCATTGTTAGTAGAAACGCTAAAATTAATTCCGGATAGTCCTTTAAACAAGGGTGCTTTTTTCCCGCTGTAATACCAGGTTTTATCTATTACTTCGGGAGCACAACTATAAACAGTTTTATCGGAGTAAAGTTGATTGGCTTTTTTTTCCTGAGTTTGCGGGTTGCAAGCATAAAAAAGAATTGCAAAACAAAGTATATAAAGAAAATGTTTCATCATGTTGGATTTTTATTTTCTTCTACTCATTAAAGTAAATTAGCTATTAAATTTTCTATAATAGGATGTCTTATAAAATTCAGAATGACTTAATGCTCAAAACGAATTTAAACAATTGATTCAAATTAAATATTTTTTGTATTGATGAATTAGCATAACTGTTAAACTGCATCTGAAGCAAATTTTCAGTCTCCAAACTTTTCATTTGAAGCTTTACGTTTTGCATAAATATTTTCTAAAATAGCCCAAATGTTTTGCACAATTAATTTCGCAGCGTAAATTGTAATATAATTCACCAAAGAAAAAGGAGGTATAAATGTCTAGTAATAAATCATGTATACCCGCAGTTATCATCTAATAACCCGGGTGTTCTAAAAACATTGATTTTAGGTTGTAATGACCGCTGCCGTCGGCTTTATTGTCGACGGCTTTTGTATTTTCCCCCAATGAGCAAACCTTTAAATCTTTAGCAATATTTTGGTAGTACTAAAACATTACGATTGTTGTAAATTTGCAATTCAAATAATACAATGGTAGAAACACTAACTCCCGAAAAACCAATGCTCACGGCCAAAGATTTTGCTACCGACCAGGAAGTAAGGTGGTGCCCGGGCTGCGGCGATTATTCCATACTGGCACAGGTACAAAAAGTAATGCCCACACTTGGCATTCCTAAAGAAAATATTGTAATTGTCAGCGGCATTGGCTGCAGCAGTCGTTTTCCATATTATATGAACACTTATGGCATGCACAGCATTCATGGTCGTGCAACGGCTGTGGCAAGCGGCCTCAAAGCTGCAAGACCAGAATTAAGTGTTTGGATAGTAACCGGCGATGGCGATGCACTCAGCATTGGTGGTAACCATACCATTCATTTGCTCCGCAGAAATTTTGATGTAAACATTCTCTTGTTCAATAATCAGATTTACGGACTCACAAAAGGGCAGTATTCTCCTACTTCAGAAGAAAAGAAGGTTACTAAGAGTACCCCAATGGGCAGTATAGATCATCCTTTTAATCCATTGGCTTTGGCTATGGGTGCAGATGCTAGTTTTATTGCCCGAAGCATGGATAGAGATCCAAAACATCTGCAGGCAATGTTGCTTCGCTCAGCAGCACACAAAGGTTCTTCCTTTTTAGAGATATACCAGAACTGCAATATTTTTAATGATGGTGCTTTTGAAATATTTACAGAAAAAAGCAGCAAGCCTGAAGAAGCAATTTTCCTTGAGCAAGGCAAACCATTGTTATTTGGTACTACACAAAACAAAGGCATAAAGCTGGATGGGTTTAAACCTGTAATTGTAAACTTAGATGAAGGTGCAAGCCACGATGACCTGTGGGTACACGATGAGAGGGATTTTTACAAAGCACAGATATTGATCCGCATGTTTGATGACCCGGCATTACAAGGACATTTACCAAGACCATTCGGTGTTTTCTTTGAAACCGATCGTTCCTGTTACGAAGATGTAATGACCATGCAAATGGATGAAGCATTGACAAAAAGCGGCCCTGGCGATTTAGATAAACTTTTGAAAGGTAGAGAGACCTGGACTATTGGGTAACTCCTAGTCATAATTACTGCTAACAAAAACGATTCATAGAAATATGAATCGTTTTTGTTTATGATGGTTTGGAAGGACTTCGATCGTATTAGTATATCTTTTACAACAACCCCCTTCGCAATAACTCTTCCGCTATCTGCACAGCGTTGGTAGCAGCACCTTTGCGAAGGTTGTCGCTCACAATCCAGCAGTTCAATGTATTGACTTGTGTTTCATCTCTTCTAATTCTGCCTACGAAAGTATCATCCTTATCATGCGCAGTTAGTGGCATAGGATAAATAAAATTATCGTTGTCATTCTTTAGGATAATTCCAGGTGCTGCTGATAATATTTGCTTTACTTCAGCAAGGTCAAAATCATTTTCAAATTCAATGTTCACGCTTTCGCTGTGCCCGCCCACCGTCGGTATGCGCACACAGGTTGCTGTTACTTTTATATTCTCATCGCCCATAATTTTCACCGTCTCTTTCACCATTTTCATTTCCTCTTTTGTATAGCCGTTTTCCAAAAAAGAATCAATATGCGGTATGGCATTCATGTCAATAGGATATTTGTAAGCCATCTCTCCTTCAATGCCTTGGCGCTCATTCATAAGCTGTGTTACCGCTTTCACACCGGTACCTGTTACGCTTTGGTAAGTGCTTACCACCACTCTTTTTATTTTGTATTTATCGTGCAATGGTTTTAATACCACTACCATTTGTATAGTGGAGCAATTTGGGTTGGCTATGATTTTATCTGTTGCAGTTAATACACTGGCATTTACTTCAGGCACTACCAGTTTTTTTTCTGCATCCATACGCCATGCGCTGCTATTGTCCACCACTGTTATACCTGCTGCTACAAATTGTGGTGCCCATTCAAGCGATGTATTTCCACCGGCAGAAAACAAGGCCAGTGCAGGCTTTGCAGCTATCGCATCTTGCATGCTCACAATTTTATATTGCTCGCCATTGTAATTGATTTCTTTGCCTACAGATCTTTCTGATGCCACAGGAATTAATTCTGTTACAGGAAAATTCCTTTCTGCCAATACCTGCAACATTTTTGTACCAACAAGGCCTGTCGCCCCTACAACCGCAACTTTCATAATATTTAGCTTTGCTGCAAAGAAAATAATAATGCAGCAGAATTGCTTAACATTTTTAATTGATGATGCAAA
>JANXTN010000225.1 GCA_025352435.1 Ferruginibacter sp.
GTTTAATGTTTAATGTTCAATGTTCAATGTTCAATGTTCAATGTTCAATGTTCAATGTTCAATGTTCAATGTTCAATGTTCAATGTTCAATGTTCAATGTTCAATGTTTTTTGCATTTGCATTTGCAATTTATGATGTTGTTGATCAAAAAGATTTTCACATTTTCTCATTTGCTAATTGTTCTCACCGCAACCTCGCCAGCGCATCTTTTGCTTCTTCATAATTCGGATCATATGTTAGGGCCATTTGATAAGCCTGTATTGCATCTTCTTTTTTATTTAATTTTTCAAAACAACGACCAAGGTAATAATAACCTTTATCAAAATTATTTTGCAGCATTACAGCCTTTTGCAATACAGTGGCTGCTTCGCTGTATTTTTTTAGATCGTATAGTGCTATGGCTTTTTCTAAATATGCATCCATAAATGTATAGTTAATGCTGATGGATTTATCAAAAAATGGAATGGCTTTTTCTTTTTGATTATTATAACTGTAGTATAATCCCTTTATAAAATATGCTTCTTTTTCTGCACCGGCTTTATTTTCAAAAAGTAATGCATCTGCCATTGCAAGTGCCTGCGGATTTTTGGATTGTGCATACAATGCACCGAGGCTTATGATGTATTGTGGTGCGGCAAGTTTGTCTACCGCTTTTTCAAGACTTTTTATAGCATTAGCCGTATCGCCTTTTTGGGCAAAAATGATAGACTGATTATCTCGCAGTTCCGCATTGTTAGTATCCTTAGCAATTGCATTGTTGATAGTAGCTAACGCAGCATCATAGTTCTGTGTATCCAAATAATAGGCTGCCAGGTTTTGGATAAGTATGATTGAATCAGGATGATTTTTTATGGCTTCTTTTAAAGCATCTTCTTGTGTGGCAATGTTTGCAACAGGAGTTTCGCTCTGATTTTTTTTACTGCTGCAGGCAAATAAAAAAAACATAAATGCTGTGGAGAGGATGTGTTTCATCAAAAAGATTTGTTGCGCAAAAATAAAGTTATTCGATGGTTAGTTTACAAATCTTTGACATTGCCGCGAAGACCGCAGGTTACCTTTACAAAAAGTTTAATAGATGAAATATTTTATTGGGATATCATTAATGGCTGTGGTTTTATTTATGGGCTCATTTACGGGCAAGAGGAACGTAGCAATGCAACAACCCTTCAGCGATACAGTTCATTTTCCCGGAGAAACACATTTTGGAAATGTACGCCAGCTAACATTTGGTGGAGACAATGCAGAGGCATATTTAAGTAAGGACGGAAAATATTTAGTCTTTCAAAAAACAGATCCGAAGAATAGAATTATGTGTGACCAGATATGGATTGGTAAAGTACCAACAAAAGCTTCTGAGAAGTTTGAACCAAAGCTGATAAGCACAGGAACGGGAAGAACAACCTGTGCATTCTTTTATCCTGATGGAAAATCTGTGTTGTATGCATCTACACATTTTGTAAGCAATGAATGTCCACCTGTACCCGACAGATCAAAATATGGCAACAAATATATTTGGCCTATTTATGAAAGCATGGATATTTTTCAGGCAGATCTCAACGGAAAAATCATAAAGCGATTAACCAACACCAATGGCTATGATGCCGAGGCAACCATTTCACCTAACGGTGATAAAATGGTTTTTACATCTATGCGTGATGGCGATTTGGATTTGTATACAATGGATTTGCAAGGCAAAAATGTAAAGCGAATTACAAACACCTTAGGTTATGATGGTGGTGCTTGGTTTAGTCCAGATGGTTCAAAAATAATCTGGCGTGCTAGCAGACCAACTACGACTGACGAAGTAAAAGAATATAAAGAACTAATTGCTGAAAATCTGGTAGCACCTACACATATGGAAGTTTGGATTGCCAATGCTGATGGAAGCGATGCGCACCAGGTGACAGATTTGGAACAGGCTAACTGGGCGCCCAACTTTACGCCCGATGGAAAACATTTTATTTTTTGCAGCAATCATGAATACAAAAGAGGATTTCCTTTTAACATGTACATAGCAGATTTAGACGGAAAAAATATTGAAAAGATTTCTCGTGATAAAGGTTTTGATGCATTCCCCATGTTTAGCAGCAGTGGCAAGAAAATAGTTTTTAGCAGCAACAGAAATAACGGTGGAACAAGAGATACAAATGTGTTTATAGCAGATTGGATTCAGTAGTGAAATGTCAATGGTGAGTTTGTGAATAGAAAAGAAGTTAAATAAATTTTAAAAGGTCTGCATTAACATGTTGGCCTTTTTTAAAATCTGAAATTGTAATAAAATAGTACA
>JANXTN010000262.1 GCA_025352435.1 Ferruginibacter sp.
TCCTTAACTAAATGACATTGTCCCGCAGCCTTTCAGCAGTTAAACTTTATTCAACTATACCTTATAAAATATGCCGGCTTTTATAGAAGCCGGAATATTGATTAACACAAACAAAATACTGTATGAAATTATTTGGTCTCATTGGTTATCCGCTTAGTCATTCATTTTCAAAAAAATATTTTGATCAAAAGTTTAACGAAGAAAATATTACAGATGCTGCCTTTGAATTATTTCCAATAAAAGACATTAACGAATTTCCAAATCTTCTACAAGAAAATTTAAATTTAAAAGGGCTTGCGGTAACTATTCCATACAAGCAAAGTGTACTGCCTTTTATAAATTATGTAACTGTTGCCGCAAAAGAAATAGGTGCAGTAAACTGTATAAAATTTGTTGATGGGCACACAACAGGACACAATACGGACGTAATTGGTTTTGAAAAATCCTTAATGCCTTTGCTACAACTGCATCACAGCAAAGCATTGGTATTAGGAACAGGAGGTTCCTCTAGAGCAGTACAATATGTTTTAAATCAGATTGGGATTCCTTTTCTGTTAGTGGGTAGAGATAAAAGTAATGCTGACAACTGTGTCAATTACTCTGAGGTGGATGGAGGCCTTATGAATGAATACAGCATCATAATTAACTGCACCCCAATAGGCATGTCGCCTAATGAAAATGAAATGCCATCTATTCCTTACAATTTACTTTCAGAAAAACACTTATTGTACGATCTCATTTACACACCAGAAAAAACTTTGTTTTTGCAAGAAGGTGAAAGCAAAGGGTGCACAATTAAAAATGGTTTTGAAATGCTTGTTTTACAAGCAGAAGAAAACTGGAAAATATGGAATGTTTAGTTTTTTGTATTCAGTAGCTCGATAAATTTTACTGGTAATTCACGGACCTTTTTTTCTTCATAATTAAAACTTACCAATCCTGTTATTGCTTTCGCAATCAATATATTCTGTCCATCTCTTGTTGTGATAATTTGATAATACAATTCAAATCCGGCACGGCTTATATTACCTACAGCAATTTCAATTTTTAATACATCCCCATAAAAGGATTCTGCTTTGTATTCTACAGCAAGGTCAGCCATTATAAGAGAAGCGCCTTCAATGTTTAATTCTGTATAATGGTTAGACGAAAGCCACATTACACGTGCTTCATGTATTAGTCTAACAAATGCATCATTGCCAACATGATGACCGTAATTAATATCGGTAATTCTTACAGCAATCTCTGTAGAAAATATTTTCTGTTCCGGTATCGCCAAATTAATTCTAGCCATTGTATTCATTTAAAAAATTAATTAATTTCTCCAAAGCTTTTTTTCTATGGCTGTACTTGTTTTTTTCTTCCATGGTCATTTCTGCAAAAGTTTTATAAGCTCCTTCGGGTGTAAAAACGGCATCGTAACCAAAGCCCATGTTTCCCTGTTCTATATCATTTATTTTTCCTTTGCAAATCCCGGTAAATAAATATTCTTCGCTGTTGAGCAATAAACAAATCACAGTCTTAAACTGTGCATCTCTTTGTTCTATACCTTCCATATTTTTTAGCAGCAAAGCAATGTTCTTTTTGTTGTCTGCTTCATCACCTGCATAGCGGGCGCTTCTAACACCGGGGGCGCCGTTCAATGCAATCACTTCAAGCCCTGTGTCTTCACTAAAACAGTTCTGATTTTTCAGATTTAAAATAACGGTTGCCTTCTCTCTTGCATTTTCTTCAAGGGTATTATAAGGCTCTTCTATTTCTATTTCAATGCCTGCCTCCTTTATTGTAATGATCTCTAGTCCGTCTGTTAAAGCCGTTTTTATTTCAGCGATTTTATTATTGTTATTTGTAGCGAATATTAGTTTCATACAAGAGGAATATTTAAGCAATAGCAAATATCTTTTTAAGCACAAGCCATAATTGTTTTTTTTCTTCTTTATCTGCTGATAGAATTTGCAGAGAGGGTGTGCACAAATATTGCTGTTTATTGTATACTTGCACTTGATACATTGGTATCTGTACAGGAAAACCCAATGCATGCGGCTCTGTTCCAATAAATAATATGGTGGTTGGTTCAAAAAGCTTTATCAGATTTTCATAGGTAACATTTTCATCTGCATAAGCATTAACTAAAGCCGCATCTGCCATTGTAATGTTGCAGGCATTCAAAATGTTCATTAAAAAACTAAGTTCCTCATCACCCAGAAACTTATTTTCTTTCTCATTCACCACTATCAAAATGTGTTTACTGTTTTTTCCTAAAAATTCAATGTCAACTGAAGTAGAATCTATAGGTAAAGAATTTAATCTTGTTTGCTCCACTTCAGGTTCGATCTTTTTAATATTTATTGCGCTAGCGAAGGATGAAACAACCAAAGTTTTCTCGTAAAGTTTTTTTATTAACAAAGGAGAGAGTTCTATATCATCTAAGCTCATAATACGTTCTTTGGCAAGGTTTTTTATGTTTCTTTGCACAAAAATAACGATTATGATTGCTGCCGAAAATTTTAATATAACTCGCATCGAAAGAAGTAAATTAAATGATATCAATCTGGAAAACATTCCGTTTGGGAAATACATGACAGATTATATGCTTGAGGTTGATTATGAAAATGGGAAATGGCAAACGCCTGAAATAAAGCCATACCAACCAATGCTAATGTCCCCATCACTGGCAGCAATTCACTATGGTCAATCGATATTTGAAGGAGTAAAAGCATATAAAAATGCCAGCGGTGAACCTTATATTTTTAGACCACAAGACAACTTTAAGAGATTTAATAAATCGGCTGAACGAATGCAAATGCCGACCATACCTGAAGAGATTTTTATTGATGGGATGAAGCAATTGATTAAGCTTGACAGTAGCTGGATTCCTGCAAAAGAAGATCACTCGCTTTACATCCGGCCGTTTATGTTTAGTACAGATGAAACAATTGGTGTGAAGCCAAGTGAGAATTATAAATTCATGATCATCCTCAGCCCAACGGGGCCTTATTATGCTACACCAATGCGTATTTATGTGGAGGAGCAATATGTGCGTGCAGTACCGGGTGGTATTGGCTTTGCGAAAGCCGCAGGTAACTATGGCGGGTCTATGTATCCTACAGCTCAGGCCAAATTAAAAGGCTATGACCAGGTTTTATGGACGGATGCTTTCGAACATAAGTACGTGCAAGAATGTGGTACTATGAATGTTGTTTTCGTAATTGGCAATACTGCAGTTACGCCTGATCTTTCTACAGGAACAATTTTGGATGGGGTAACAAGAGACAGCGTGATTGTTTTACTAAAAGAAATGGGTTTAACAGTTGAAGAACGTCCTTTAAATATTGATGAAGTTATTGAAGCACACAAAGCAGGTACGTTAAAAGAAGTTTTTGGAACAGGTACCGCTGCGACTATTTCGTTAATTAAAGAATTGCGTTACAAAGATTATGTAATGGAGTTTGATGTAGAAAAGTGGGAAGTGGCGCCAAAAGTGAAAAAGATGCTGAATGACATCCGTTATGGTAAGACTGCTGATAACAATGGGTGGATGATGAAGCTGTAATTTTAAACACAAGGCACAAGATCTTAGATACAAGACAAAAGACAATACTGATAAAGTAAAATTCAGAACAGCTTAAATGATAATAGGATAGAGGGAAGTGATATACTTATTTAAAGGTCAAATAATGAAAAAGACATTTTTTTATTTATTTGACTTTTTTAAATCATAAATTCTTACCTTTGCTCTCCGAAAAAAAAGGTTATACAAATGCCAACTATAAATCAACTGGTAAGAAAAGGTAGAGAGATTATTAAAGCTAAAAGCAAATCAAGAGCTTTAGATGCTTGTCCTCAACGTCGTGGTGTATGTACAAGAGTATATACAACAACTCCTAAAAAACCAAACTCAGCATTGCGTAAAGTAGCAAAAGTTCGTCTTACAAATAAGATTGAAGTTATTGCTTACATACCGGGTGAAGGCCACAATTTACAAGAGCACAGTATTGTTTTGATACGTGGCGGTAGGGTGAAAGATTTGCCGGGTGTTCGTTATCACATCGTTCGTGGCTCGTTAGATACTGCAGGAGTGAAGGACCGTAAGCAAAGCCGTAGTAAATACGGTACTAAAAGAGCTAAGAAGTAAGATCTAGTAAAATAGATTTTATGCAATAGATAATTATCACAAACAGGGTTGAGTAAAGTTTTAAATCTTGAAGAAATTCAGCCCAAAATTAAAAATTAAGAAACAATGCGTAAATCAGTTCCTAAAAAAATCCCATTAGCACCAGATCCTAAGTTTAACGACAAACTAGTTACCCGTTTTGTAAATAACTTAATGTGGGAAGGTAAAAAAAGTGGAGCTTACAATATATTTTATACAGCTTTAGACAAAGTAGCAAAAACTACAGGTGAAGATGGATATGAAGTATGGAAGAAAGCTTTAACCAATATCACACCTGGTGTTGAAGTTAGAAGCCGCCGTATTGGTGGTGCTACTTTTCAGATTCCTGCTGAGGTTCGTCCTGACAGAAAGGTGTCTCTTTCTATTAAATGGATGGTACGTTACAGCCGTGAAAGAAACGGACGTAGCATGGCAGATAAATTAGCTAATGAAATAGTTGCAGCAAGTAAAGGTGAAGGTGCATCTTACAAGAAAAAAGAAGACACACATCGTATGGCTGAAGCTAACAAAGCTTTTGCTCATTTTAGAGTTTAAATTCTTTTGGAATAAGTTTTATAGTAAACCATCTTTTTTGAGATGGTTTTTTTATGTAGAATAATTAAAGAGGTGATTTTAATTATTCATGAGTTCTGGGGATTTAATTTTTTTCGGTTTTAGAATAAGAAAAATATTACTGGTAAAATGTAACTTAGAGTATTCAACTCTACAAGATTTATTAATAAAATTTATTTCATATAAATTCTAACTAAAATAAGATTGTCTAGTACAGAGAACTTTTAATAAGAAATCTATTCGAATTTAAATACCTATTAACAATGGGATGAACAAGTAATTATTTACCCATTCATCCCATTGGTTACAAGTTTTTTAAAAACTTATTTACTTCCATGCGCTTCAGCATGTTTCTTACTTGCATTTTTAGAAGCATCTGCCGCATGAGAACTGTGACCTTCTGCCGCTTGTGCGTGATGTGCTCCTTTCTCATGATTTCCTGCTTCGTGTTCTTTTGAAGCTGCTTTGTGATGCTTTGCAGCATGTTCATGATGTGTTGCTGCTTCTTGGTGATGTTTTGCTACTTCTTTTGACATTGTAAAAGTTTTTAAAAATTTGTGAATAAATCATTCCATGAATTCTTACATATTGTATGCCAATAAAATAAAACTTTAAATTCTAAAATGTTATCTAATTTCCATATTAAAATCAAATGGGTTTTGAACTTAAAACCATAATAATTTTAAAAGATATATGGCAATAGAAAGGATAAAAGTTTTCTTTCGTTTTTAATTATTCTGTACAGATATTTCTGAACATCGTATGAATTATACCAGACCGGTAATAAAAAAACCACTACCTATTAATGCCAGAAGAATTCCAATATACCATAACATGGTTTTACCTGATAACAATGAGATAGCAGATATTGCAATAGCTACCTGAAAAAAAGTTACTGCTTTTGCAAGCCAAGAATGCTTTTCTAAATCTATGGCACTTTCTTTTTCCAATTCCTGGGCTTTTCTCTTTATTTCCTCTTCATCTTTTTGTATTTGCTCAGGTGTTTTTTGAACACCACCTGCAACGAATGGTTCTAATTTTTTGATAGCTGCTTTAATAGATTTTGCCTGATAAAAAGCCCATTGATCAGATGCTTTTATTTGACCAATTAATGCTTCATTACTGTAGTGACCAGCCATTAGTCCGGCAATTGCAGCAAATACAGCCATTACTGCTGTACAAACTGCGATATACATAGATGATTTGCCTTCACGTTTACCCAACACGGCTTCTGTTTTTTCTTTTATCTGCTCGTGAAGGTGCTCTGTAGGTATTTCTATTTCTTCCATAGTATAAATTTAAATGTTAATTGATAACTTTCATTAAAAAAGCCTTTTTCACTAAAAATCGGAGTTTGAGGCTTTTTTAAAGCACTACTGTTAGTTGTTTTATTACAATAAATCCTTACCTTTGCCGCGCTAAAAGCATCAGCAAATATCATTGACGATGGAGGTTGAATGATTTAGCATTATATGAGAGCATAAGAAACATACAAAATCCACGCCGCAACAGCGGATTCTACCGGGGAGATTGTATGCAGCAAAATACGCTGCAATAAAAGCCAAATAAATAGATTAAGATGAAATGTGCGACGCCACCGAGGCCCACCATAGCTGCTTCTAAGAATGGCTAACAAATAGAAAAAATCGAAGATTTTATTATAAGATATTAGATGATTCATCGAAGTATCATTTAACAATTAAACAAACACAATTTAATAATTACAAAATGGGAGACTTACGTTATCAACGAAACTTTGGTATTGCTGCGCACATTGATGCGGGTAAAACCACAACTACAGAGCGTATCCTTTACTACACCGGTGTGAACCACAAAATAGGTGAAGTACATGATGGTGGCGCTACGATGGACTGGATGGCTCAGGAACAAGAAAGAGGTATCACTATTACAAGTGCTGCAACTACCTGTTTTTGGAACTTTCCAATGAACCAAGGTGTAAAAACACCCGATACAAAGCAATATAAATTCAACATTATTGATACTCCCGGTCACGTGGATTTTACTGTAGAGGTAGAGCGTAGTCTTCGTGTATTGGATGGTCTGCTTGCATTATTTTGTGCAGTAAGTGGTGTAGAGCCACAATCTGAAACAGTTTGGCGTCAGGCAAATAAATACAAAGTACCTCGTATTGGTTTTGTAAACAAAATGGATAGAAGTGGTGCTGATTTCTTAAACGTTGTAAAGCAAGTTCGTGAAATGCTTGGTGCTAAAGCAGTGCCATTGCAGTTGCCGATTGGTGCTGAAGATAATTTTACCGGTGTGGTAGATTTAATTACCATGAAAGGTATTGTATGGAACGAAGAAGATAAAGGAATGACTTTTAAAGAGGTGCCAATTCCAGAAGATATGAAGGAAGAGGTTGACCAGTACCGTCAGGAATTGATTGAAGCTGTTGCTGATTATGATGAAAAACTATTGGAAAAATTCTTTGATGATCCTAATACTATCACTGAAGATGAAGTACATGAGGCTATCCGTAAAGCAACAATCGATATTTCTATTATCCCGATGATGTGTGGTTCTTCTTTTAAAAACAAAGGTGTACAAACAGCATTGGATGCGGTGGTGAGATATTTACCTGGTCCATTGGATATTGAGGCTGTAAAAGGAACCAATCCTGATACAGAAGCTGAAATTATACGTCATGCAGATCCTAAAGAACCATTTAGTGCTTTGGCATTTAAGATTATGACCGATCCTTTCGTGGGTCGTCTGGCTTTCTTCCGTGCATACAGTGGTCGCCTAGATGCTGGTAGTTATGTATTAAATACCCGTACAGGTAAAAAAGAGCGTATAAGCCGTATTATGCAGATGCATGCAAACAAACAAAATCCTGTTGATTTTATTGAAGCAGGGGATATTGGTGCAGCTGTAGGTTTTAAAGATATTAAGACAGGAGATACATTGTGCCATGAAGATCATCCGATCGTATTGGAATCAATGACATTCCCTGAGCCGGTTATCTCAATTGCAATTGAGCCTAAAACACAGGCCGACGTTGACAAAATGGGTATGGCGATAGCGAAATTGGTAGAGGAAGATCCTACATTGAGAGTTCGTACAGATGAAGAGACCGGTCAAACCATTTTGAGTGGTATGGGAGAGTTGCATCTGGAAATCATTATTGACAGGATGAAGCGTGAGTTTAAAGTAGAGATTAACCAAGGTGCACCAATGGTTGCTTACAAAGAAGCATTCAGAACATTGGTACAACACAGAGAAACCTACAAAAAACAAACGGGTGGTAGAGGTAAATTTGGTGACATTGCATTTGATCTAGGACCTGCAGATGAAGAGTGGTTAGCTGCGAATCCATTGGGCGGCTTACAGTTTGTAAATGAAATATTTGGTGGTAGTATTCCAAAAGAATTTATTGCGCCAATATTAAAAGGATTTACAGGAATTATGACTAACGGTGTATTGGCAGGTTATCCGGTTGTTAACATGAAGGTTAGAATATTTGATGGTAGTTACCATGATGTGGATAGTGATGCAATTTCTTTTGAATTATGTGCTAAGCAAGGATACCGTGAGGCGGGTCGTAAAGCAAAACCAGTTTTGCTTGAGCCAATCATGAAAGTTGAGGTGCTTACACCAGATCAATACATGGGTGATGTAACTGGTGATCTTAACCGTCGTCGTGGTATGTTGGAAGGTATGGATAGTCGCCATGGTGTACAGGTTATTAAAGCTAAAGTTCCATTAAGTGAAATGTTTGGTTATGTAACACAATTGCGTTCATTGTCTAGTGGTCGTGCAACATCTACGATGGAGTTTAGTCACTACGCACCTGCGCCTAACAATGTTTCTGAAGAAATCATTGCAAAAGCAAAAGGTAAAATGAAAATTGAAGAATAAGGATTAGTATCACGTATTTAGATATTAGTATCAAGATAAAAGCCCGTTCTGAAAAGAGCGGGCTTTTCGTATTTAAAGAATTTTGTAAAATGAATAACTTTTATAAAATGAATGCTTTAAAAATTAGCAGTAAACTTGCGTTTCTGTACATTAAATCTCAAGTGTTGTTGAAGAATTAATTTATTTTAAAAGCCACTTTATGAAAAATATGAAATTGTTGACTGTATTTGCACTGCTTCTAGTTTCTTCAAGCAATGCATTATTTGCACAAAGTAAATTAGATGGAGATCATGAAAACTTTTTTAGGTTTGGTGCAAAAGCTGGCGTAAATATTAATAAAATAAGCGGCAAGGCTTACAACGAAGGTTTTAAATATAATTTTCAGGGCGGTGTTTTTACTCAGTTTAATTTTAGTAGAACCTTTGGGATACAGCCGGAAGTAAGTTTTGTGCAGAATGAATCTGAATTTACAAATGATACCAATACAATTTACGATGATCTATTTGGAGGCGGTACACAACATAA